>JANODK010000219.1:0-37497 GCA_031412655.1 Chryseolinea sp. | reverse complement strand
GCATGTAATAATTCAGAGAAGAAAACTCCCAATGGATTTACTTTCAAAGTCATAAAAGCAGGCGATGGTGTAGTCGCTAAAGCTCAGGAAATTCTGGTTTTTGATTTCTTACTTCGCGATTCGAAAGATTCTGTTTGGAGTGACTCGAATAAAGAAGGAATGCCAGGAGCTATACAAATTGCTGATAGTGCATCGCAAGCAACTGAGAACGGAATGGTTCAAATGTTTCGAATGTTAAGCAAAGGAGATAGCGTAAATGCTACGATGACGGTTGGAAAATTCTTTAAAGATATTGTTCACGCTCCAGCCCCTCAAGGACTTGATACAACGATGAATATATCGTACTTCATTCAGGTAAAGGAACTATTCACCATGGAAAAATTCCAGGCTTACCAGGCGGATATGGCTGCAAAGAGAAAAGTCATTCAGAAAATAAAAGATCAGGAAACTATTAAAAAATATTTTGCTGATAACAACGTTACTGCACAACAAGACACCAGTGGTTTACATTATGTTTTGCATACCAATAAAGGGGGTGCTAAACCAAATTCGACACAGTGTGTGGAGGTAAACTATAAAGGAAGATTTTTAGCGGATGGAAAACCATTTGATCAGTCTGAAAAACTTGCTTTCCCCTTAACGAATGTTATTCCAGGTTGGAAATTAGGAATTCCGTTACTTGGCGTTGGCGATTCTGCCACCTTATATGTTCCTTCAAATTTAGGATATGGACCACAAGGATATCCAGGCGCTATACCTCCAAATGCTGTTTTGATCTTTGAAGTTAAATTACTCGGTTTTGGATCTGGTTATGATCAGTCCACACAGAGCTGTAAAAAGTAAATTATAAGGTAATATGAATAGATTTAAAAAAGGTTTTGTGCTAATGCTGATTGTGGGGCTTCCCTTTATTTTTTCAGCGTGTATTGATTCGCCAGAGGTTGAAGATCCCAATGTGCGGCTTCAATCAGACTTAGCCGCTATTGATAGTTATTTAACTGCGCAAGGTCTTACTTCAGTAAAAAGTCCTTACATCCGCATGGTCATTACAAAACTGGGCGATCAGTTACCTGCCATCTTCGGAACAACAGTAAAAGTTAAATACAAAGGCACACTGTTTACTACAGGGGCAACCTTTGATGAAAATAACACCTCTTATACAGTGGCACCAAACCCCGCCAATAATAATCAATGGGATGTTATTGAAGGGTGGAAAGTTGCGCTTACAACGTTGCCCGAGGGAAGTAAAGCCAAAATCTATATCCCTTCGGGATTGGCCTATGGCACAAACGGAAGAGGTACAATACCCGGCAACGCCATTTTAGTTTTCGAAATTGAAATTCTGGATGTTGTTAGCCCTGAGTCTTATTTTACTAAGTTAGGTTCTGATACTGTAGCCATCGATAAATATTTGTCTGAGAAACTGCCGAGCCCAATTCTTGCTCAAAAGGATACCAGCGGCATTCGCTTCGTCTTCACTACAGATGTTGCGGGCTCAAACGCTACATGGTACAACAAACTAAAAGTAAAGTTTACCTATAAATCAATAATAGACGATACCAAAGTATTGATTGCAGTAGATCAGGAACCTTCAGAGTTTTTTTTCAGCCGCCCTGTGGATTATCCAAATGGTTTAAAAGTTGGACTACAAAAGATGTCAAAAGGTGATAAGGCAACATTTTATATTCCTTCTGGTTTGGGCTATGGTCCTACAGGTGCTTATTCTGGTAACACAAAAGTTATACCCGACAATACTAATCTCATTGTGGAGGTTGAACTTACCGATATAACACAATGACCTTATGTTTTGCCACAAACAACAAGCATAAACTAGAGGAAGTTATACCATTATTAAAAGGCTCATTTGATCTTATCAGTTTAGTTCAGATTGGTTGTACACACGAGTTGCCTGAAACGCAGAATACGATTTCAGGCAACTCGTTTCAAAAAGCTGACTATGTCTTTAAAAATTTCAGCACTCCTTGCTTTGCGGATGACACGGGTCTGGAAGTAGAGGCTTTAAATGGAGCACCTGGTGTCTACTCTGCTCGTTACGCGGGCAATCATCGAAACAGTGAAGATAATATTCACCTCCTTCTTCAAAATTTGAAAGGAAACCAAAATCGAAAGGCACGATTTTGCACCATCATCACTTTAGTTGGAATGACTCCAGAACCCGTTTTCTTTGAAGGCATTATTGAGGGCGTTATTATTGAAGAGACGAGAGGCAATACCGGCTTTGGTTATGATCCTGTTTTTATTCCAAATGGTCACAATCTCACCTTTGCAGAGATGTCCCTTCAACAAAAAAATACATTGAGCCACAGAGCCATTGCAACAAAAAAATTGATTGAATATCTTAAAAACTATTCAACTGGTCTCTCCAAATAACGAGCCTTTCGTACTTTGCCGACTCTATGGCACAAAAACCATTTACCATTGGTATTACAGGCGGAAGTGGGTCTGGTAAAACGTATTTCATCAAGAAATTAGAATCTTGTTTTTCTCCCGATGAAATTTGTCTGGTTTCACAAGATCATTATTATAAGGATCGAGACTTGCAAGTAACCGATGATCGAGGTGTTAAAAACTTCGATCTCCCTCACTCCATTGATGAGAACAAACTCCGCGAAGATATTTTGAAATTAAAGCGGGGAGAAAAACTTTTTTTAACAGAATACACCTTTAACAATCCTGCAGCAACGCCAAAAATATTGGAGTTTAATCCCGCACCGATTCTGATTATAGAGGGTCTGTTTGTTCAATATTTTCCTGAAATAGAAAGTGAGCTTGATCTGCGCATTTTTATAGAAGCGAAGGATCATGTAAAATTAAGTCGAAGAATTGTGCGCGACAGTGAAGAAAGAGGCTACGATTTGAATGATGTACTATACCGCTATCAGCATCATGTAATGCCTGTTTATGAATCCTTAATTGAGCCTCTGAAACATAATGCCGATATCATCATCCCCAACAACGGCAACTTTGATCGCGCCTTGAAATTAATTTGCCAGGCAATGAAGACGTATCTGATTAAGGGCTAAAAGGCTCAGATCTTAGATTACGAAACTCAGTCATTCCTTAATGCCTTTGACTCTCTCCCACTTTTAGGCATAAAAAAAGTGGACGCGATAAAAGATTCTATCATGCGTCCACTTATGCAGAGGAAGAGGGATTCGAACCCCCGGACCCCGTAAAGGGTCTCCGGTTTTCAAGACCGGTGCAATAAACCGCTCTACCATTCCTCTGTATCGGCTTATTCCAAAAATTTGGGACTGCAAATGTATAGTTTTCTGGCTTTCTGTCAAACGAAGCTTAAGAACTTTCTATTTAGAATCATCTCCATAATCCAGGAAAATCTTTTTGATATCCTTATCGTCTGGAGAGCTTGTATTTTTTGTGTGGGCATCCAGTTCAAGCAAAACAAGCCGCTGGTCATTTAAGGTGGCCCTAAGTTTCTCAATGTCTTTGTCAAATTCAGAATTTCTGCGAGCTGATTTTAGCGCATATTTTCTAGCAAAGTCATCGCCCGTTGCTTGAATTTTATTTCGAAGATCTATGTCGATCTTAATTTTTTCCAAAATACCTTCCTTCGAGCGACCAATTACCTCCGTTGCTTCTAGCGTGCCTAAGGTAAGAACGGTTGTTCCACCTATCCCTGAAATAACTTTTGACTGGGCCGGATCATCTATGATGATAGGGGTAAATCCGGTAACGGCACCTAACGATGCATTTAAAATCGAACGCTGCTTCTTTCCTTTCTTCGCCTTTTTATAGTCGGTATTTAATTTTTTCTGTTCGTTGTCCAGTTGTTGTAGAAGCAACATGGCATCAACCAGATTACTTCTGTATTTTCCAAAAAGGTGTTTATCTTTTTTAATCAGGTTTTCAGTATCGACAATCCTGATTTTTATTTTGCGCTGGGTACGATTGTTCGATTTATCGAGAACAAAGAAAATTACTTCAGAGGTTAATGCGGTCTGTGTATCATCTACAAAATCATAACCTGGTGTCCAGATAAATTCAAATTGTAAAGATGTATTTTCTTTTAGACTGGTGAGTGGAATACGTTTATCGCTCGGAATAAAACCGGTGCTCCGAACATTGTCGTCTCCATTTGGATCTGATATGTAAAGTTTCAGGTTGAGTGTCTCGTCTTCTTTGATTGTGAATAGTGTATCACCCGGAACGATGAGGATTTCAGATGGAAGATCTTGTTGGGTTTGGGCAATTTTCAATTTACCTTTTGTTTCTGCTTTGTCGGGCTGATCTTGTACTAAAAACTCAGCAACAATCGGATTGTTTTTAAGTCCGGCAAATTGACTTCGTGAAGGATTCCATGTGAATTGACCAAGCGAAGAAAGGTTTGTTCCCTCTGGCATTTCCGATTGGATTGATTTAAAAACCAATGGATCGCCATCAGGATCATACACATATTCACCTGCTATCTGATAGGTATTCAAATTAGATTGCTTCACATAAAATACAGGAAGGTCTTCTACAACAGGTGGCCGATTAACATGTTGAACAGTAAAAGTTATGGCCTTTCGCTCTCTTCGTCCATCAGTAAACGATGCTTGAAAAATAACAGTGAAGTCTTTTGTTTTCGTTACACGGTCAACTAAATCAAAGCTGGGCTTCCAATGAAAATTACCAAGAGTATCGAAACGAATATGAAGCTCATTTGCACCTTCTAATGAAAACCAGGCAGGTGATTGGCCTGTTGCCTTCACTTGAAATCTTAATTCCTGATTTTCTCGCAATTGATTCCAGCCCATTGAATCAGGGAAAATAACGAACTGACTACTTTGTGCAAAAGTGATTATGGATACAATGGAAAAGGTGACAGAAAGAGATATGTATTTCACTCGATGAAAATTCACGTGTTTACAAAATGGAGTGTAAATTTAAGAAGTTGAATATTCTATGATATGCCCACTATTAAAAAGAAACATACAGATAACACTTTCTTTGATGATGTGTATGAAGTTGTAAAGCTAATCCCGAAAGGTCGTGTTACAAGTTATGGTGCTATTGCTCACTACTTGGGGGCAAAGTCAGGTGCACGAATGGTAGGATGGGCAATGCACGGCTGCCCAGCTGGTGTTCCCGCCCATCGAGTTGTAAATAGTGCTGGTTTACTAACCGGAAAACATCATTTCAAAAAAACCGACATGATGCAGAAATTATTAGAGAAGGAAGGCGTGAAAGTTGTCAAGGATAAAATTGTGGGTTTTAAGGATCTATTGTGGGATCCAACCACCGAACTAGCATAATCCAGGACCATTCAGAGAAAAACTCGTCCCAAAACAGGATAAAAACATCCGATAACCTTTCGAAATTCTGCAAATTTCAATGATTCCTTACGTGGCATAGGCTTTGGGTATAGGTGATCCAAACGAAGACCTATGAAAACCCTCATCCTAGCTTCCGCCTTTGTACTTGCCATGACATCGTCATTTGCAACAGAGGTAAATCCAAGCGGTGAATCGGTTACAAAAGTCTCTTCGAAATACAAAAACTTGTTTGTTTTCAAAGCCAAGAAAAAATTCTTTGGCGCAACAGTAGAAATCTACTCTTCAACTGGAGAGATGGTTACTTCCCAACATCTTCAGAAACGGAAAATGATTATCAACTTCTGTGATGTTAAATACGATACCTATACCATTCGTATTGCGAAAGGAAACAACACACAAGAGTTTCAATATGTAAAGAAATAAATGGAAGTACGCCTATGGCGAACACCATAAAAATATAGTGGGGTTTGGTTTTAATCGGGTTTAGGTCACTTCAAACAGAGGTGGCCTTTTCCTTTTTATAGGTATTACAGATTAACCTCTTTCGTTTGGGTTGACCGTTGCGAGATAATCCAAAGTCCAATAAACGTTATCAGCCCATTAATAATTAAAATCTCAATCCCGATTTTATATCCCCCTAAATAGTCAGGTGCATTTGTGCTGATGACATATGAAAGAAGTGGAGAAAGAACACAGATAAGTGGAACCAGTTTATCTTTTACCTGAAGTTTAGTGAACAGACCAAATGAAAAAAGTCCAAGCAAAGGCCCATAAGTATAACCGGCTACATTGAGCACAGCATCAATAACAGAGCGCTGGTTTATTTCTTTAAATACTAAAATGATAATGAGAAAGAGCAGAGAGAAGCTAAGGTGAACGATGAATTTTTGTTTCTTCTTTTCTTTCTCTTCCTTGTTTTTAAAATCAAGAAAATCAATACAAAAAGAAGTTGTCAATCCTGCAAGAGCAGAATCGGCACTCGCATAGGAAGAAGCTGTAATTCCCAAAAGAAAAAAAACACCAACCCATAAACCAAGTTCCTGAATCGCCAAACGAGGAAATAGCTCGTCACTTAAAGCTGGAATCGGAATATTATTTTTTGCACTGTACAAATACAGAAGGGCTCCCAAAATTAAGAACAGCAAGTTGACGAGAACCAAAACCAAACTAAACCAAAACATATTTTTTTGTGCTTCGCTAATGTTTTTACAGCTTAGATTCTTTTGCATTATCTCCTGATCCATACCCGTCATGGTTATGGCAATGAAAGCACCACCCAAAAATTGTTTCGGAAAAAACATCGTTGAGTTTACATCATCAAAATAAAATATGCGGACATAACTACTGGCGTTAACGGTTTCGATCATTTCAGGAATAGACATACCCAGCTGACTGGTGATTTGCCACACAGCAATACAAACCGCTGAAATAAGAAAGATAGTTTGAAAGGCATCAGTCCAAACGATGGTTTTAATTCCTCCTTTGAAAGTATAAACCCAAATGAGAATAATGGTGGTGGCAACCGTTACAAAAAACGGAACGTTCCATGCATCAAAAAGAAAAAGTTGAAGTACTGTTGCTGCAAGATAAAGCCGTAATGAAGAACCAATGGTGCGCGAAACAAGAAAGAAAAAAGCCCCGGTTTTATACGACCAAAAACTAAAGCGTTGTTCTAAATAGGTATAAATCGAAATAAGATTTAATCGATAATATAAAGGCATCAGCACTCCTATAATCACCCAATACCCAACTAAATAGCCGAGAACAATCTGAAAATATCCAAACCCGATTTTACCTACGTTACCTGGAACCGAAATAAACGTAACACCCGAAAGCGAAGAGCCGATCATTCCAAATGCCACCAAATACCAAGGTGATTGACGATTGCCAGTAAAGAATGTCGTGGTATCCGCACCCTTTGATGTAATGACAGCGATGAGAATCAGCATGCCAAAATAGAGGGTCATGATGATGACGACTAATGTAGGGGTCATGTTCAAATAGGTTTAAAAAGCAAAAAATCACGTAAATATGGTCAAATCCAAATGATGGTAATTTTGTTTTCCGACAGAAGGCTGATTTTGGTTAACTTTGCACAAACTACTGAGCGCGATGAAGCCTGCCCATAAAGAAGAAGAATTAGTGGACGTGATGGAGGTAACAGAGACAACTGACCTTATGAATCTGGTCGTGTTCAATGACGATTTCAATACATTTCAACACGTTATTGACACGTTGATCAAAGTGTGTAAGCATTCTCCGGAACAAGCTGAGCAGTGTACGTTGCTCATTCATCATAAAGGAAAGTGTGCAGTAAAGAACGGAACATTTGATTTCCTTCGTCCCTTTCGCGAAGCCATTTGTGAAGAAGGTATTGATGCACGGATATTGTAGTGCTTAAATAATTAAATTTTACAACGAGTAAATAGTAATCGGTAATCTGTGATCGGTGAGACTATACATTTTAATAAGACCATTTTTAACCGATTACTGAATACAGCAACACCGATTACTATTTTGCCGGAATACCTATACTTGCAATGAACTATTAAATTATTCGATCCATCGTGGAGTATCCTTCTAAACTTATTGAAGAGGCCGTAAACCAGGTTGCTAAACTTCCGGGTATTGGGAAGAAGACTGCATTGCGTTTGGTGTTGCATCTCATCAAAGAGAAAGAAGAAAACACCTTTGCACTAACAGAAGCATTACAAAATCTAAGATCGAAAATCAGGTTTTGTAATACCTGTCAGAATATTTCGGATACGGAAATGTGTACCATCTGTGCCAGTCACAAACGCGACCGTTCCATATTGTGTGTTGTTGAAGATGTGAAGGATGTAATGGCGATTGAAAACACAGCGCAATACATGGGGTTGTATCATGTGCTCGGAGGTGTTATCTCTCCAATGAATGGAATAGGGCCGGCCGATCTAAAAATTGAATCGTTAGTGAATCGCCTTAACCACGGACAATCGGAGATAAAAGAAATTATTTTAGGATTAAGTCCTACCATGGAAGGCGACACCACAGCCTTTTACATTAACAGACGAATAAAAGATGCTGGCTTAAAAGTGAGCATCATTGCCCGAGGAGTACCCGTTGGAGGCGATTTGGAATATGCTGATGAAATTACCTTAGGGAGAAGTATTCTGGGAAGAACCTTGTTTGCTTAAGCATACTAATTGTGATATTTTTATAATACTTAACCTCATTGGGAATGGCGACTATTATCAAAAAGAAATCAAAGCGAAAGGAGATATCAAAACTCTTTAATAAAGTTGTTTCATCTAAAGGCGTTGATACTAAAAAATATTGCGGAGTAATTAAACTCACAAAAGATCCTTTAATAATTCAAAAAGAGTTAAGAGATGAGTGGGAATAGCGTTCTTCTCGATACCAACATTGTTTTGTATTTATTAAACGGTGACAAAGTATTGTCAGAACTGCTTCATCAGAAAAAACTGTATCTCTCCTTTATCAACCAGCTCGAATTATTGGGTTTTAAAGGCATCACTTCCAAGCAACAAATTGAAATCGGTAAATTCATTAAAGACTGTATTGTTATTGATATTAATGAAGAGATAAAGACCGAAGTGATTAAGCTGAGAAGAAGTTATACACTAAAGCTTCCTGACAGTATCATTCTTGCCACTGCACGTTTTCTAAACATACCGGTTATTACATCCGACTCCGACTTTAGGATATCCGACTCTTCAGAAGTTATTATTTATGAATAACGCTTAATCTGCTCAAATGGGGTGGATGAGTTTAATCAGCACCATTTACAAAAACTACCTACCGTTAGGGGAACTTCTTTGCTTCAAAACTTTGCGGGCTCACCTTCCAACTTCCGATTTTAATTATTTTCTTTGCTCGCTTTTCAAAACAACATTATGAATACTTTATCGAATCGAATCAACGCCATTCAGGAATCAGCAACATTGGCCATGGCTGCCAAAGCACGCGAGTTTAAAAACAAAGGCATCGATGTAATCGGCCTGAGCTTGGGGGAACCTGATTTTAAAACACCTCAACACATTTGTGATGCGGCTAAGAAGGCGATCGATGAAGGAAAGTATTTTGCCTATCCCCCTGTAGCAGGATATCAGGATTTGCGTGAGGCAATAGCAGCGAAGTATCAAAAAGAAAATAATGTTCCATACAAAGCCGAGAACATTGTTGTTTCAAACGGTGCAAAGCAATCCATTGCTAATGCGATGTTGGCGTTGCTTAATCCCGGTGATGAAGTAATTGTATTCTCTCCTTACTGGGTGAGCTATGATGCATTAGTTCGCTTAACAGAAGCGACACCTGTTATTGTAAAAGGTGGAATTGAAAATGATTTTAAAGTTACCGCCGCTCAACTTGAAGCAGCTGTTACTTCAAAAACAAAAATGCTCATCTTCTCTTCACCGTGTAATCCTACAGGTTCAGTTTTTTCGAGGAAAGAACTAGAGGCTATTGCAGCGGTCGTATTGAAGAATCCAAACATCATTGCCATTGCTGATGAGATTTATGAGCACATCAACTTTACTGGTGAGCAGGTAAGTCTTGCTTCTTTTCCTGGTATGTTCGATCGCACGATAACTGTAAATGGTTTTGCGAAAGGCTATGCCATGACAGGTTGGAGAGTAGGATACATCGCAGCGCCAAAATGGATTGCAGACGGATGCAATAAAGTTCAAGGACAAATTACTTCGGCCAATTGTTCAATAGCGCAACGTGCCGCTCTTGCAGCGATTACAGGTGAAATCGCTCCTACTTTAGTGTTTGTAGAAGAATACCGCAAGCGCAGAGATATTGTTTACGGTTTGCTGAAAGAAATTCCAGCCGTGAAAGCAAATTATCCGGAAGGCGCGTTTTATTTCTTCCCGGATGTAAGTCATTACTACGGAAAGTCTGATGGAACAAATGTGATTAAGGATGGCGATGACTTCTGTCTATATATGTTAGAAAAAGCACACGTATCGCTTGTCCCAGGTGGAGCGTTTGGTGATGAAGCATGTGTGAGACTTTCATATGCAGCATCTGAAAAAGATTTAAGAGAAGCATTGAAGAGAATGAAAGATGCGCTCGCATTATTGAAATAGAATTACCTAATTCTTATAAAACAAAAGAGCCCCACGATACGAGGGGCTCTTTTGTTTTATTGCTGTGTGTATTGATTACATTATTTCGGATCAAGAATTACATTGATGCGTTGAATGCAATCATCCAAATGATATCTCGTAATCGTATCCGTTGTCCTTGCAAGTGCTTGGGTAAGTTGAGTACGCAATGCTTTTAATTCACCCCGGGCAATCGGTCTGATATCCGATTGACTTACATCAATAGCCGTGTAGCCTGAAAAAGATCGGATGTTTGCTGCAGGTGCAGGTAGTTCTTCTTTCATTAAAAATTCCAATCGCTCAATGTGCGCACGTTGTAGATTTCTGCGATAGGTATCAATTGTTTTTGCACTAGGCAACTCTGACCACAAGCCTGAACGAATATCACTGAAGAGCTCAATAGGCGTGTAGGTTTGTTTACCTAGCATTGCTTCCGCTTCAATCAATCGTGCGATACGACTTGGATCCAGCAATTGATTTAAAGTACTAACTTGTAATCCGCGAATGCGTTCCACAACACCGGCATGCTCAATCTTGCGCAAGATGTTTTGATCCAACATCCACGTAGGTGTTGCAAAGGTTTCGCGCTGCAAATAGCTCATCGCTTCCTTCTGTACAGTTTTTGCTACCGGAACAAAAACATTTCCTGCCTGATCATACGACTTGAACGTTTCATATACTCCACCAATATTAGACTTTACATGTCCATTATACCGGTTCCATTGCCCGAGCACTTGTCCATAGAGTTCTTCTAAATCGCCATAGTCTTTTCCATTTTCTGATGTCCAGGTAATGAGGTTTGGAATAATGCGTTTGAGGTTAGCAACACCATAGGCACTTGCTTTCATGGCATTGTTACCAAGATCTTCCGTTTGTGAGCGCGGGTCAATCGGGTTAAAGGTTTGTCTTCCGAAAAAATAAATCGGATTGTTCGCCTTATCTACTATCCACTTATTTAAAACTTCTTTCTCATCGTCAGGAGTTTTTGCATTCGGCATGTAGGAGTAACCCCACATTACCGCATACTTATCATACTCACCAATACCGGGCATCAGCGCAACACCTTTGTCTTCTGGCTGCGCTATGTAATTAAAGCGAGCGTAGTCCATGATAGATGGCGATGTGCTATTACGCTTGGTAAAACTTGCTGAACGAAGTGAGTCAACCGGATATGCAAAGCTTGATCCCATGTTATGAGGTAATCCAAGGGTATGCCCTACTTCATGTGAGGAAACAAACCGAATGAGTTGTCCCATTACTTCATCTTTAAATTTCACTTCACGTGCTTGCGGATTAATGGCAGCTGTCTGAATGAAATACCAATTCCGTAACAAGTTCATTACATTATGATACCATCCAATATCACTTTCTAAAATTTCACCTGAGCGCGGATCGTGAACGTTTGGTCCGTATGCATTTTGAATATCAGAAGCGAAGTAGCGGATCACCGAGTACCGAGCATCTTCCGGACTCCAATCCGGATCTTCTTCCTTCGTTGGAGCATCTTTCGCTACAATAGCATTTTTAAAACCAGCGCGCTCAAATGCAATATTCCAATCGTTTACACCTTGCTTCAAGTACGGTCTCCATTTCGCTGGTGTTGCTGGATCAATGTAATAGACAATTTGTTTTTTCGGCTCAACCAATTCTCCGCGCTTGTATGCGGCTTCATCTTTTGGTTCAAGTTTCCATCGCACAATAAAGCTGCGTTGTGTTGCTTTCTGCTCATCTAATCCATAGTCAACCTGGCTTCTGCTAAAATATCCTACGCGACTATCACGAAGTCTGGCCTTCATAGGTGTTTTCGGAAGAAGAATCATCGAGTTATTGATCTCCAATGAAATCGCTCCGGTTTGTGAATTTGATGGAGGCTCTGAAGATTTATAGGTAATAACGTTGCGTGCTTCAATATTGATCGGAAAACATTTGATTGTCTCAATGAAACTTCTGCTTTCATCAAGCGCAGTGATCTTATATTGTTTGCGTGTTGCATCTTCAAGACCAAAAGCAGGAACATCTTTTGTGAAGAGTGTAGTAACTTCAATTACTACTGCACTGGAGTCTTTTGAAAAAGCTTTGATGTCAAAGGTTTGAATGATGGGTTCAAAATTGGAGTTGCGCACAGAGATGGCAACCGGGAGAGAATCGTTCGCAACATTATTAAACGACACGACACGAAGCAAAATCTTTTTGTCTTTACGTTCCCACCGCAGAACAGAATTGTTTAGCTCTTCACCACCATAACCAATTTTATCCGCTGTTTTAGAGATGCGAGTCACCATCAACATTTCCCGGCCGAGTAGTGTATCTGGGATTTCGTAGAAATATTTATCGTCCAGCTTATGAACAGAAAATAAACCTGTATCGGTTTTGGCCTTTGCTGTAATTACTTTTTCGTAAGGCTGAATGCCTTCTTTCTTCTCTTCTTTTTTCTCTGCAGGAGCAGGCGCTTCCGCTGGCTTAGGGCTTGATTTTTTGTCTTTTTTTCGTTGTGCCATCACAGAGGAACCGGCCACAAACACAAGAATTAAAATTGTCACTGCATATTTTAATGATGATACCGTAAAGGATTTTCGCATAAGTTTTAGTTAATAAAAGCTAATTACACAGTTGAGCAATGATCAAATATTTCAACTGCGATTAAAGGTAAAAGAACTTGATGAATGGAGAAGGTAGCCTATAATCATTTGCCAATCTTTTTCATCTTTGTAAAAGACTTAATACATCGCTAACAACGCAATAAATTCAACAGGCAATATGAACTCCACCATTCGCATCGGAAAAAAGGAAGATCTTCCCCGCGTTCTAGAACTTGTAAAAGAACTCGCGGCATTTGAACGTGCAGCACACGAAGTATCTAACACTGTTGCCTTAATGGAGGAAGATGGTTTTGGTAAAAATCCGATCTATGGATTTTTTGTCGCTGAATCAAAAAATATAATTGTCGGAATATCTCTGTACTATTGGCGATACTCTACGTGGAAAGGTAAGCGTCTGTACCTTGAAGACATAGTAGTAACAGAAAGTGAAAGAGGTAAGGGAACCGGTAAATTGTTATTCGATCGAACCTTGCAGCATGCACTTGATCAAAATTGTTCGGGCATGATGTGGCAGGTATTAGATTGGAATGAACCCGCTATTAACTTCTACAAGAAATACGAATCGAAACTCGATAGCGAATGGATAAACTGTACGCTAGAGAGAGATCAGATTCAAAAGTTGTTAATACTAAAATCATAAGGCCATCCCTACGGGATTTTTAGCTTTTTATAAATAATTATTTTCTACCGTATGCGCCATCCCTACGGGATTTTAAACATTTCTCCTCAAGTAAAAAAACAGTCCCAGCTGGACATGTCCTATGGTAGCAGAAAATGGGATGATGTGAAAGAAAGTCTCGTAGAGACGACCATATAAAATGAATATTTAATATTATTCAAAGCGTGTAGTTGACGTAAATTGAAAATGGATATGAATAGACAATGGAAAACTGCGAGTGTGGCGACAAATTAATTTAGAAATATTTCTTGGCGAACCATAATCTGTATCGGGTTAAACTAATTGATCGCGCATGATCTTGATAGCCACTTCTAAACTTCTTCCAACAACGTTCTAAACGTAACATGTCTGTCGCGAAAGCGGGCTTGATGCTCTTGCATAAGTGCCGGAGCATATTTATCGAAGAATAAGGTTACATGTTCAATTCGTTCAGCAAAATACTGAACACTGTAAGACACGGAACTTTCATTGTCATCGTGTAAAACTTTGTAGATTTTCCAGCTCAGAAACATTCCTGTCTCCATCGTTTTGGGCACACCTACCTCCTTCATCCACTGAAGCCATTCTTGCTCTATTCCTTTGTCGATTCCGACTGTTTCATTGTACAATAACATGCTTCAAAGGTAGAAGTCTTTCTTGGGGAATACAAAGCCCGATGTTTTGAAAAAGCCTTGGTTGAACTTTTTTACATTTGCCTTCGGTTAAATTTCTTAACCATTTAGGAACATCCTTGTTTAATAGGGGTTAATCTATTCATCGTGAAAAAGTTATATATCATTTTTTTACTTGCCATCTCATCCATGCCATTACTGGCACAAAATGGAGTTATTAAGGGAAAAGTTTTTAATAAAGTCAGTAATGAGCCAATACCCTTTGCCAGCATTAGAATTCAAGGAAGTTCTGGCGGAGCATCGGCTGAAGAAAATGGCGTTTACGAAATTAAAAATCTTCAACCCGGACAATATAATCTTGAGGCTTCCTTTGTCGGATTTGAAAAACTGGTGATCTACGAAATTCAGGTAACGAATGCTCGTGCTGCGCTTGTTGATTTTGCGATGAGTGAGGAATCAAAAACGTTAGATGAGGTGGTTGTTTCTGCTTCGAATACTTTCTTCAAATCAGATGACGCTCCGTTGTCGCTGCGCACCATTGGATCAACCGAAATAAAGCGTACACCGGGAGGGAATCGTGATATCTCAAAAGTAGTACGGTCTCTTCCCGGAGTGGCATCAACCCCATCGTTCCGAAACGATATCATCATTCGCGGTGGAGCTCCAAGCGAGAATACATTTTATCTGGATGGTATTCAGATTCCCGTGATCAATCATTTTCAAACTCAAGGCTCATCGGGAGGGCCGGTTGGAATTATCAATGTTGATCTGCTAAGAGAAGTGAGTTTCTATTCAGGTGCATTTCCGGCAAACCGAGGAAACACCATGAGTTCTGTTTTCGATTTTCAATTGAAAGATGGACGAAATGACAAGTGGGCGATGAATGGAATTGTTGGGGCGAGTGATTTAGGTGTCACATTCGATGGACCCGTTTCATCAAAGTCATCACTCGTTTTTTCTGTGAGACGATCCTACCTTAAATTTTTGTTCAGCATTTTTAATCTTCCGTTCTTACCTGTGTATAATGATGTGCAATTCAAGTACAAGTATAAGATCAACGACAAAAATCAAATTACGGTATTGGGCATTGGTGCGATTGATGATTTCACACTGAATTTCGATGCGCCCGAACAATCGAAAACCCAAGCTGATCGTGAAGAGGCTGAATACATTCTGAATATTTTGCCCGTATCAACACAATGGAATTATACTGTGGGCGCAAAGTATGAGCACTTCCGTAAACATGGAGTATCCAGCGTGGTATTGAGCAGAAACGCGTTGAATAATAATTCTATCAAATACAAAAACAACGACAGCTCAGATCCGAATAATCTTGTTCAGAATTATAATTCCCGTGAAACTGAAAATCATTTTCGTGTTGAAGATTTCTATGCTAAACAAAATTATAAAATCAACTACGGTATTAGCCTGGAAGAAGCACAGTATGATACGGATGACTATTCAAAGATCGTAACACAAGAAGGCTTAGTAGTGCGTGATTTTTCTTCTCTACTCAAATTAACAAAGTGGGGATTCTTTGGGCAGATGAGCAATACCTTTAAACAAAAGCTTACTTTGTCATTTGGACTTAGAGCGGACGCGAATAATTATTCAAGTGATATGAATAATATATTCGATCAGCTATCACCTCGATTGTCTGCTTCCTATGCCATTACCTCTGCTATCAATGTAAATTTCAACACCGGCATTTATTATCAGTTGCCGGCTTACACTGTGTTGGGATATCGAAACTCGCAGACCAATGTGTTGGAAAATAAATCGAATGGTGTGAAATACATTCGCAGTAAACATCTGGTGAGCGGAGTTGAATTTAATTTACCTCGCAATTCGCGCATCACCGTAGAAGGGTTTTATAAACTCTATGATCAGTATCCATTCCTCTTAGAAGATTCCATTTCACTCGCCAACCTTGGAGCTGATTTTGGCATTATAGGTAATGCACCTGTCAACTCCACATCGAAAGGTCGCAGCTACGGGCTTGAGTTTCTGTTGCAACAAAAACTCTACAATGGTTTTTATGGTTTGGTCGCTTATACATTTGTTCGCAGTGAGTTTCAAGATCGAACTGGAAAATATGCACCATCGTCATGGGATAATCGACATCTGGTGAGTTTAACGGGTGGGAAGAAATTCGCAAAGAATTGGGAGATTGGAGTTCGTTGGCTTTTTACTGGTGGTGCACCCTACACTCCGTTTAATGTGCAAGAAACTGTGCGCAGACAAAATTGGGATGTGCGTCCATACGGTTTGCCGGATTACAATCAACTGAACACACAACGCATCAGCGCATTTCATCAGCTTGATATTCGCATTGACAAGAAATATTTTTTCAAGAAATGGAGTTTAGATATTTACCTCGATGTGCAAAATGCCTACAACTACATTACCACTTTTCAGGATGCAATCGATGTTCAAAAAGACAGCAATGGTCAGCCCTTGGTTGATCCCAATGATTCAAATTTCTATTTGCCAAAATACATTCAGAGCACATCGGGTCAACTGCTTCCAACGATTGGAGTGATTGTAGAGTTGTGAGAGAAGTTAATGGTTAATTATTAATGGTGAATGTTTGAAAATGTCAACGGACCACAGTCGACAGTGAACCGTGGTCTGTTGACATCAAACCTAAAGCCTGGAACTTGGAACTTTAAACTTGGAACTTTAAACCCGAAACTTGGAACCTGAAACTTTAAACCCGAAACTCGAAAATGATTCTTAACTTTAGACTCTATCAATTTTACTATGGAAGATCAAAGTTTTGGAACACGACTCAAAAACAAAAGCATGAGAATAATTAAGAAGATTGCAATCGTAGCACTGCTTATTGGTATTGCCGTATTTAGTTTTGCGTATTTCGTGAGTTATGAAGATGGCTTCATGGCCGGAAAAATTTTACGGGTGAGCCAGAAAGGTATGATCTTCAAAACCCATGAAGGAAAAATAAACCTTGAAACGTTTGGCGCGATGAAAGGGGTTAGCCCAATTGCTGAGTCGTTTGATTTTTCAGTTGCAAAAGGTAACCCCGAGCTGATCAAAGAACTTGAACAAGTGGCCTTGAGTGGAGAACGTGTCAATCTTTACTTTGTGAAATATTACATAGCATTTCCATGGCGAGGTGATACGAAGTATTTCGTTACTAAGATTGAGAGGCTTGAGAAGTAATTCAGGTAATCAGTTATCGGTTATTAGTCATCGGTATTTGGAAACTTGTTCTACGACAACTCATCATCATAAACTCATTACAGCATGAACCAAACTCCTATTGTACTTTACGGTTCATACGGTTACACCGGCAAACTCATTGCGCAAGAGTGTAAATCAAAAAATGTCAATATCCTTTTGGCTGGAAGAAATGCAGCAGCACTTCAGCTTCAAAGTAAAGAGACGGGTTTTACATTTGAGGTAGTTGATATCGATGATGGTAATGCGCTGCGGAAATTATTAACAGGAAAGAAACTAGTTATTCATTGTGGCGGTCCTTTTCAATTCACATCCAAACAAATGGTAGAGGCGTGCCTGGAGACAAAGACGCATTATACTGACATTAGTGGAGAGTTTACTGTTTTTGAAATGCTTGCAGCGTATGATACGAAAGCTAAAGCAGCAGGGATTATGATTGCGCCAGGCATTGGCTTCGATGTAGTACCTTCTGATTGTCTGGCATTGCATTTAAAAAATCGTCTTCCATCCGCTACACATCTTCAACTTGCCTTCACTGCCTTGAAGGGTGGAATCTCTCGAGGAACTGCGCGCACATCTATTGAAGGATTGGGATATGGTAGTTACGTTCGCGAGAACGGAAAACTAAAACCCATTCCACTAGCATCCCGATCGCAACCTATCAACTTTGGAGAATTCACCACATCGACTGTATGCATTCCCTGGGGTGATATATCAACCGCTTATCGAAGTACTCATATTCCAAACATCGAAGTATATATGGGTATGCCAGAAAAAACAATTAACAAATTGAAGTGGGCAAATTATTTCAATTGGTTGTTACAAAAAAGTTGGGTAAAAACATTCCTCAAAAACCAAATTGACAAGCGACCGTCAGGGCCATCAGATGAACGAAGGAAAAATGGAAGAAGTTTTCTCTGGGCAAAAGTGTGGGACGATCAAGGCAACGTAGCGATCAGTACACTTCAAACATTTGATGGATATACACTCACGGCAAAGACAAGTACATTAATAGCCCAGAAAATTTTATCAGACAATTTTAAAATCGGTTTCCAAACTCCATCGATGGCGTACGGAGAAAATCTGATTCTTGAAATTGAAACCACCACACGCCAAGTAGATTAATGTACCACCATCAGGTAAGGGTAAATGAGCTGGTAAACAATTGCGCCTGCAAAATATCCCATCATGGCAATAAGACTAATGCGTTTGATATACCAAATAAAATCTATTTTTTCCATTCCCATTGCTGCCACACCCGCTGCCGAACCAATGATTAAAATGCTGCCACCCGTTCCGGCACAATACGCAAGGTATTCCCATATCATATTATCTTGAGGATACACATCCATGCTATACATACCCATGCTGGCAGCCACAAGCGGAACGTTATCTACTATGGAAGAAAGCAAACCAATAAGTGTAATGATAATTTTATTGTTGCCAATTGAGCTTGCAAGAAATTCTGCAAAGTGATCAAGTGTCATCATCGATTCTAATGCACCAACAGAAAGCAGAATGCCGAGAAAGAAAAGAACACTTGGAACATCTATACGTGCGAGCGCACCTGCTGCTGTATAATTTTTTCGAATAGCTTCGTCCTGTTCTTTATGAATCAATTCTGTAACGATCCATAAAATTCCCAGCGCACCCAGCATGCCTAAATAGGGCGGCAAATGTGTAACGGTTTTGAAAATAGGCACAGACACGAACGCTACAATACCCAATATCAACATCAGCTTTCCACCACGAATGGTTCTCTCTTGATTTTGAGTATTGTGATCCTCGATTTCGCCCAGCGTACCTTTAAGGGTAAAGCTTAAATAGATCAACGGCACAACCATACAAACTACACTTGGCAGGAAGAGTGTTTTCATAATGTTGATACTTGTTACTTGTCCACCAATCCAAAGCATTGTTGTGGTTATATCACCAATTGGCGACCACGCCCCTCCCGCATTTGCGGAAACCACAATCATACCAACAAAAAATAAACGCATGTCTTTGTTCGGTATCAACTTGCGGATGAGCGACACCATTACAATGGCCGTTGTGAGGTTATCCAGAATTGCAGAAAGGAAGAATGTGACGATGCATATAATCCACAATAGTTTTTTTGCATTTCGTGTTTTGATTCGGTCGGTGATGAAACGGAAACCGTGATGAGCATCGATCAATTCAACAATGGTCATAGCACCCATCAGAAAAAAAAGAATCTCGGAGATTTTTGCGAGATGATGCGAAAGTTCAGTACCTACAAAGCGGATAAAAATGTCATGCTGTGTAAACACATTGAATTTATTACCAGCATCAATTTTAAGTTGGTTTAAGAAAGAAGTGAAGTGCGTGCTGCTTAAAAGAGATTCGGTGGGAGTTGAGAGAACAAATAAAGTCCAGCACATTACGCCCGTTAAAAGCGCGGTCGCAGTCTTATTGATCTTTAATGGATGCTCCAACGCAATTGCGCTATAGCCCAAAATAAAAATAATGATAATGAAGATCTCCATGCTTTCAGTAATAGTACTGAAAGATGGTGAAAAACAAATATTACTTCAAGCCGAACAGACCTTCATTCAATACATTCAATGCTTTTTCCTTGTATTGCTTCTCCACCAAAATACTTACGTTGTTTGAGCTGGCGCCACACGAAACCATGCGAACCGGAATGTCAACCAACGCATCGAAGATTTTGTTGAGCACACCTTTTTGCTCTGTTATCTTATTTCCTACTATACAGATGATAGTTTGATCCTTATCAACTTCAATTGTTCCGAATTTTCTCAACTCCGCTTCAATTGAAGCAAGGTGTGTATTGTTGTCAATCGTAATTGAAACTGCAATCTCCGATGTGGTAATCATATCGATTGATGTTTTGTGGTTTTCAAAAACCTCAAACACTTTTCTCAAAAATCCATACGCCATTAACATGCGCGAAGATTTTATTTTAATAGACGTGATACCATCCTTCGCAGCAATGGCTTTGAATGACCCTTCTGTTCCCTTGCTTGTGATGATCGTGCCCGGTGCTTTTTCATCCATTGTATTTTTTAAGCGCACAGGTACATTGTATTTCTGCGCTGGTACAATGGTGGCCGGATGTAAAATCTTTGCACCGAAGTAGGCCAGCTCAGAGGCTTCATCGAAGGTAAGTTCAGAAATAGCAACGGTTTTCTTAACGATGCGCGGATCGTTATTATGCATACCATCAATATCAGTCCAGATTTGAATTTCGTCTGCGCGAATGGCTGCACCAATTAACGATGCCGTGTAATCGCTACCCCCTCGTTTCAAATTATCAATTTCATTTCTATTGTTCCGACAGATAAATCCTTGGGTAATGATAATGTCGATATTGCTCAACGAATTTACCAATGGCTTCAAGCGATCTGATATCTTTTCCAATTCAGGTTCATCGTTCTCATCGATCGACATAAAGTAAAGCGCAGGCAACAAGCGCGCACTTATTTTTCTTTCCTGTAGATGCTGATAGAATAATTCAGTTGAAATCAACTCGCCTTGCGCGAGCAATTCGCGATAGCTCTTTGTATCAAATTGGCCGGCCGCTAACAAGCGGATAAAAATAAAAAAGCGGCTTACAATTTCCTGGCCGATGGCATGGAATGATTCGCTGTCATACAATTCTTTAATGAAAGCATCGTAGTGTTTTTCGAGGCCGGCAATTTCATCTTCCGCTTTGGCACGTTGGCCTGCCAGGAGATGATCACCAATGGCCACAAGCGTATTGGTTGTTCCCGATAAAGCAGAGAGCACCACAATCTTTTTGCCGGGTGTACCTAACACGAGTTCGGCAATTTTCTTCATGCGCTCCGGTTTTCCGACCGATGTTCCTCCAAATTTTACGACTATCATAAACTTTCAATTTTGTAAAGCGGGCAAATATACTGATCGAAAAAAAATAAACTATATTTCCCCGTTAACCTTTTACAAATTATGAAGCCAACGCTCGTTTTACTGCTTAGTCTTTGTTCAATAATGGCTCTAGGCCAACGTGCGCTTCAGCCTTCTGATGTTTACAGGCTAAAGAATGTTAGTGAGTTGGAGGTTTCTCCGGATGGAAAATGGATTGCCTATGTAGTGACAACTCCTGATTCCGTAAAAGACAATTACAACAGCGATGTGTGGATGACGGCTATTGACGGCAGCGGTTCTGTGCAACTTACCTATACTGAGAAAAACGAAAGCAAGGTGAAGTTCACACCCGATGGAAAATCCATCTCGTTTCTTTCCGCTCGGGGCGAAACAAAAGAAACTCAACTTTGGGTTATGGACAGACGCGGAGGTGAAGCGCGACAGCTCACCAAATTAAAATCTGATATTGGGGATTATGCATGGAGTCCGGATTCAAAAAAGATTGTGCTCACCATTGAAGATAAAGAACACAAGCCCGACAGTACAAAAGAAAAGCCAGAGAAACCCATCGTTATCGATCGTTATCATTTCAAACAAGACATCAGCGGTTATCTCGAAAATAAACACGCTCACTTATATTTATTTGACGTAGCAACATCAAAGCTCGATACACTTACCAAAGGAAAATATGATCATGCCGATGCAGCCTGGTCGCCCGATGGAAAGCACATTGCCTTTACCAGCAATCGCAGCGCAGACCCTGATCGAAATACTAATTCAGATATTTGGATTGTTGAAGCAAAGGCTGGAGCTATAGCAAGACAACTTACCACTTGGGTTGACTTTGATAGTAATCCCGTTTGGAGTCCGGATGGAAAATCGATTGCTTACCTACGATCAGTTTCACCCGATTGGGATAGTTACGATCAATCTCAACTTGCCGTGATTGGTATTAATGGCGGAACTCCTGTTTTACTTTCAGAAAAATTAGACAGACCCATCAACAATCCTGAATGGAGCTTGGATGGAAAATCAATTTACGCTTTGATTGAAGATGACCGTGAGCGATATGTAATGTCATTTGATGTGGCATCGAAGAAATATGAAAAACGAAGTGAAGGAAAAAGAAGCATTACGTTCATTAAACCAATTAATGAAACTTCGTCAGCCGTGTTAATGAGTGATTCACAGCATCCAATTGAAATCTATGTGCTTGAGAAAAATGACTTTAGAAAGCTAACGAATCACAATGATGAATTTGTAAAGCAGCATTCGTTTGCCACGGTTGATGGTTTTACATTTAAAAACAAAGAAGGTATAACCGTTGGCGGATTGCTGTTTTGGCCCAACGGAAAACCACGCAATCAAAAGCTTCCGCTCATTCTATGGATTCACGGTGGCCCTGTTGCACAAGATGAATATGAATTCGATCTCACACCACAAATGTTGGCAGCAAAAGGATATGCAGTAGCATGTATCAACTATCGGGGAAGTAATGGAAGAGGGTATGCTTACGCGAAATCAATATCAGGTGATTGGGGAAATAAAGAAGTAGTTGATTTGTTGGCTGGTGTTGATTACCTGGTTAAGACAGGGGTAGCTGATCCAACGCGATTAGGTATTGGTGGTTGGAGTTATGGTGGAATACTTACTGATTATACTACAGCCACTGATCCGCGCTTTAAAGCGGCAGCAAGTGGTGCTGGTAGCGCCTTGCAACTTTCCATGTATGGAGTTGATCAATACATTCAACAATACGAATTGGAGTTGGGCGTGCCGTGGAAGAATGTCGATAAGTGGTTGAAGATTTCGTATCCTTTCTTTCATGTCGATAAAATCAAGACGCCTACATTATATATGGTAGGTCAAAATGATTTTAATGTTCCGGCTGTTGGTAGCGAACAAATGTATCAGGCCTTGCGCTCACTTAATGTACCCACACAACTCATCATTTATCCAAGTCAGTTTCACGGGCTCACTGTTCCTAGTTATTGGAAGGATCGGTTTGTTCGGTATGGTGAGTGGTTTGGGAAGTACCTTCGGTAGTGATCGGTTAATAGTTAAAGGTTAATGGTCTTAAACTGTTGAGTACTGTTTAAATCACTAGTCGCAAATCAATAATTACCAATCAAAAATTGAATTCAGATTAAATTTTAAAGCAGTTCCAACTCTTGTTGCAGATTCTGCTTGGCTTGCAATTCGAATTTGTTATTGAAATAATCAGTCTTGAATATTCTTTCCATTTGTAAAAAATGAAGTAACACTTTCTTCCGCCCTGGATTGTAAATTAAATCAGGGTAAATGGAATACTCCTTTCTGACTTGTTTGAAATAAGCTGAATACAAATTCCACTCGCTACCTAAAATAGAAAGGTCAGCATCTGTAAAGAAGTTGACATCCATATCCGAACTAGCTCCATGTTTCTTTGTGGCTAGTATCTGGGCCTTACAATTTTCAACTATCCCTTTAGGAACTGAAATCTGTTGTAATTTTTCTTCAACAAAATCAGCACTTCGTTCTTCGTTGTCGCTTTTTAACGGATTGTAAATTACATCGTGATAGAAAAGAGAAAACAGAACAGCATCCCAGACTTCAATCTGATCTTTAACTTCAGATAATTGCCTCAGAAGGTTTTCGAGATGTTCGAGTGTATGGTAGTGCCTTTTCTTTTTTGAATACTTGATTTGAATTTCATTCCATAATTCATATGCAACACGATCGTCATCTTTATAACGGCAGATCAGCTCTACAAAGGTTTGTTTCAGTATGGACACAAGAAGTAATTAATCTTTAATAACGATCTCCTTCAAACATTTAATCCACAATGGATGGTCATTCAGGCTTTCCACCAGTTGTACTTTCTCCCCACCATTCAGGTGAAAAATTTCCTGATACTCATCGCCAATCTCAATAATGGTTTCTAAACAATCTGCCGTAAAGGCTGGGGAGAACACAAGAATTTTTTTCATTCCTTTCTTTGCACATTCTTCCACCACTTTATCTGAAAATGGTTCAAGCCATTTTTTATCGAGACGAGATTGAAAACATACGGTATGTTTTTCTTTCGCGATATTTAATCGTTGGGTGAGTAAGCGCGTGGTAGCATAGCATGTTGCTTTGTAGCAATACTTATTCTCTTCAGTTATTTCATTTTCACAATCGTGATCGGAACACAATCCTTCTCCATACACTTTATCAACCTGACGCTCAGGCAAACCATGGTAGGAGAAAAGAATATGATCATAAGCATTAAGGTCATATTGTTTTGCGCGCTCCACCAATGCATCAACAAAGGTAGGATGAGCATAATACTGACTGATGAGTTTTATTTCCGGAATGACCCACCAGGTATTGAACACGCGCATCACTTCTTCCAATGCCGAGCCGGTAGAAGCGGAAGCATATTGTGGAAACATCGGAAGAACAACAATCTTAGTGTAGTTCTGCTTTCGCATGGCTTCCATCACAGAAGGTATGGATGGATTTTTATATCGCATAGCAAGACGCACATCATAATCATTACCGAGCTCTGTTTGTAATAAAGCTTTTACTTTATTGCTGTAATAAAGCAATGGTGATCCATTTTCTGTCCAGAGTTTTTTATAAATCTTGGCTGACTTGGGTGCGCGAAAAGGCACGATGATGAGGTTCACCAACATCTTACGCAAAAGCCACGGTATGTCAATAACCCTTGGGTCGTTTAAAAATTGAGAGAGGTAGGAACGCACATCACTTACCGAAGGACTATCGGGTGTGCCGAGGTTTACTAATAATACGCCAGTCTTACTTTTCATAAATTCATTTTCGCGGTGCGAAGTTAAACCTTTAACAAAACGTTTTAAAAGAAGTTATATGGAACTTCATATCAGACTTGACTGTCGTAATGCATCTCCCTTTAATTTACCCGATGGTATCTCGCTTGGCTTTTAAGGCTACTATTATCCAGTAAAGAAAAATGCAGTTAAAAATAAATTAGTGGTATACTTTACTCAAAGTAATGGTGCATGTAAATCTATCCGTATCGTTATTTTATCTTATATTTTTATTGGCTGCGTTTTCAACTTTTGTCCTGGATGTCTGATTCTTTTTTGCATGATTTCTAACCATTTGGCAAGCGCACGTCATTGCCATTTTTCTGATAACTTATCAAACATTTTTTTTACGCGTGATTTTTCGACTACCCTTTCAATCGTGTTGAGTTGCAGCGCAAAAGGCTTCCATAATTTGAGTTAATACTGGCTCCCGATTAACAACGAGAATCTTTGTTTTGACTATTACAGATCAAAGTCGTCTACTGGGCTTTTCTTCAAGGCCTCATCTGGTTCCTCTTCAGAAGAAAGTATGTTAGCGGATAACTATGTACTACAGAGAAAGATTGAGCCATGATAATATGGAGTGCCACCTTTCTACTACGAGTTTATTTTTCACTTTTTTCCAATGTCTTTGTTAAATCATTGCAAAGGGGGGCAAATTCTCTCTCTCTTTCTTTGGTCTATTTACTATTAGTGCCATTTCAACCCAATATTTATGGCCACTTGAAAAACGCACCATTATTACTTTCAAACGATTTCGAAAACCTTTTTGGAATCCTCTTGTTTAAGTAATAGTTTAAAAAATTAAACAAAACCTATGAAAACACTTTTAGTAGACATCGTGAACATTCCAGTAGATGATCCGATTGCATTTACATTCTTTACCGGGTACATGGCTATGTTGGCAGCCTCGGTATTTTTCTTTTTCGAGCGAAATAGCGTGGACGGTAAGTGGAAACTTTCGTTGCTTGTTTCGGGTCTGATTACCGGCATAGCAGCCGTGCATTATTACTACATGCGCGATTACTACTTGGCAACCGGTATGACGCCCACAGCGTTACGCTACATTGATTGGACACTCACTGTGCCCCTCATGTGCGTTGAGTTCTATTTGTTGACCAAAGCAGCTGGTGCCAAAAAATCATTAATGTGGAAGCTAATTGGTGCATCCGTGTTGATGCTGGTGGCCGGCTACATCGGTGAGGCATTTACAGATGGGTCAACCAGTCACAGCGTATTATGGGGCGTGTTTTCTACCGTAGGGTATGTTTATGTTTTGTACACGGCATGGCTTGGTGAAGTAGCTGCTTTAGCAAAAAACTCGGGCGATCCCGCTGTAGTGAAAGGAATTAAAACACTTGCTTGGTTTGTACTTGTGGGTTGGGCGGTTTACCCTATTGGCTACATGTGTATGCCAGGCGGGTGGCTGAACGAAGGCCTGGGCTGGAGTGCCTCTAATGTAGATCTGTTTTATAATATTGCAGACGCAATAAACAAAATTGGCTTTGGATTAGTGGTGTACGGCATTGCCGTCTCTGCTAAAAAATAAGTCGATTTATATGTAGAATCTACAAAAAAGCAGAGCTTCATGAAGAGGAGCTCTGCTTTTATTCTTCATAATTCTGTTCTCACCTACTTCAGATTGCCTCATCTGCAAATCCATCCCAGAGTTAGTCTATCAAATAAATTGGCGAACATGATCTACGTGCAGTCGAAATTGTTTTCGGTTCAACTGCTTATTAATATCCTACTTGTAACGTTGCTTTTTTTGTGGGATGTTAGTTCACAATTGGAGGCAATTTTGGGTGGTCTGGTGCTTTGTGTGGTAGGTATACCACATGGCGCCAACGACTACTTATACAGGCGAGACCCTTCGGCACTGGGTATACTGAAGTTTTTATTGATGTACTTGGGCTCTATGCTACTATACTTGGTTATGTGGTGGGTTGTGCCCGCTGCAGCTCTTATAGCATTCTTTGGCATTTCTTTTCATCATTTCGGCCAGTCTAATTTTCAAAATTCTTCTGTTTGGCATTGGCCTTCTGTCCTTTGGGGAATTTGGATTTTAGTGTTTCCGGTGATGCTTCACTTCAAAGAAGCTTTTGGCATATTCTCCGACATGGTTTTATTTTCGAAGATTTTGAACACGATTCCTTTTTCGGGTAATGCGAGTTCTTTCGGCCGACCGTTGTGGCAGTTTATTGTTGTTTTTGCGGTGGCCGCAATGTATGTAGCAAGTTTATTTCGGTTCGAACGCGAAAATCTCTATCGATACCTTTTTCAATTTGTGGTTGTGAGCATCTGGTATCTAGTTACACCCTTACTATTCGGTTTTATAATTGTATTTTGTTTGTGGCACGCGTCCCAGTCTTTGCAACATCAAACGTCCTATTTTCAGTTGTTGTTTAAAAAATCGATGTGGCAATTTGCGAAGGCGATGTTGCCGTTTAGTCTTCTTGCCTTGCTTGGGTTCGGCCTGTATGTTTACTTTTTTGAGTTTAAAACATCAGAGGCATTTGTGTTTCTTTCTCTAATTTCTTTGCCGCACATTGTTGTCATGCACCGTTTATACGGGCAGTATCAATAAACAGAGTAACATTAAATTTCGCTTTATATTTTTTTTCAGAAGGCGTTCGGGTAGCTGAATAGAATGGATCACATTTTTAACCGAGATTATGCAATAGCCTGGACATTTATGTCTTGGGAAATGAATGGCAAAAATATTTGGCTTTAGCCAAAATTACATTGGGCTAAAGCCCCTTTGGTTTATTTTTATTTGTTCCCCGACATAAATGTCGGGCTATTTTTCTAATGCATAATCTGGGTTTAATACTTTAAATTATTTGCGTCATCGTATTGGCAGACTTGCTATGATTTCCAAACTGTAACACCGGTTTTTTTAATTGATTTCATCTACTCAATATGGGCGCTCTGCTAAACGCCTTCCTATCATCGAATAGCATTCGCAGGGTAACATGCTTCTTCACTACGTTGGGAGTAACCTGCTTGGCAACGGCAATCATTTTCGGATTGAAATCCCCAATCCAGTTCATTTCGTATTCGGTATACTGAGAGTTATGAGATTGCGCCATCCTCCTAAAGTTTTCAATAAGTCCGGCATCAATATTTTTTCCTTGATGTTCAGGCACAATTCCGAACAAAATACCAAAGGCTTTATGATTGGTTTTTCGGAACATGTGCCAAACAAATTTTATTTTTTCAATCAACCCAAACCTGCCATTGAAGTTTTTGAATATCTGATTGACTTCGGGCAACGAAATAAAAAAAGCAATCGGTTCACCTTTGTAATACGCAAACCAAACCAATCGCTCATCGATCACGGGCTTCATCTGTTTCACAATGTGCTTCGCTTGTTCAACCGAAAGCTCGCTCATCTCTCCACGATTCGCCCAAGCCTTATTGTATACATATCTGATTTTGTCGGCTAAGGTCTGATCGGATTTTGGCAGGTAGGCAAAATGATAATCTGCATCCTTTTCGATGATGGCTGCCTTCTCGCTGATGCGCGGATCAAGTGCACCTTGCATCGGTCTGCCAAACGTGAGCTGATAGAAGTATGCCTGAAATCCGTATGCCCGAAATAATTCTTCGTAGTACGGAAAATTATAATTGCATTGGTAGTTGGGCTCGCGTTCAAATCCTTCAATTAGTAATCCCCACCAGCGATCGCGACTTCCAAAGTTGATGGGACCATCCATTGCTTCCATTCCTCTTTGCTGAAGCCATTGCTTACACTGATCAAACAAAATGTTTGCAGCTTGCTGATCATGCATGCAATCAAAGAAACCAATTCCGCCAGTCGGTTGATCATTTCCTTTCCTTGTTGTTTTATAATTTACAAAAGCAGCAACGCGTCCAATAGTTTCGTGATGACTGTTGATCAGAATCCATCGTATACATTCACCATACTGAAAAGCTTTGTTCTTCTTAGGATTGAATACTGCCTCGATATCTTTATTGAGTGGCCTGATCCAACTTGGCTCTGATTGGTAGAGTTTTACCGGCAACAACAGAAATTCTTTTTCGTGTCGCTTGTTGAATACTTCAACGATTTTCATCGCTGCTCAACAACGAACGGACTTGATTTGCTAACAACGCTTTGTATACGATTGGGGAGAATAAGGGTGAAGCGAGTACCTTCCCCTAATTTGCTGAACACGGTAATCTGTCCACCGAGTTTATCAACGGCATTCTTTACAATATAAAGTCCTATGCCCGAACCGTCTGATTGTTCTGTGGCGCGATAGAACATTTCAAAAATCTTATTGAGACTTACTTCATCAATACCAATTCCATTATCAACAAAACTGATTTCAGTTCTCAAATTATCCGTTAATATCTTAACGCTGATTTCACTTGTTTTGCTGTCGAACCTCCTGTACTTAATAGAATTTGAAATAAGGTTGCGCAGAATTTCCGAGATACGCCACGGATCATTGTAAAATTCAGTGCCTTCGATTTTAATGTTGCGAATAATTTCTTTCGCTCCATCCAGGTAACTGAGTTCGCTGAAAGTACGATCGATGATCTGCGCAAAATTGACATTGCTTATGCTCACCTCCATTTTTAAATTTTTGGAGTGACTCAATACATCGCCAATAAAATGATCGAGGTGTTCAACTTTATCACCAATGATATCAATGTAATCCATTGGGTTGTCTGTATTGCCTGGAAGTTTGGCCAGGTTTACCAATCCTAAAATAGAAGACAATGGTGCGCGCAAATCGTGCGACACTTTATAAACAAAATTGTCAAGCTCGGTATTCCTAACTTTTAATTCTTCTTCTACTTTCTTACGCTCAGTGATGTCAACGTAAACCCCATAAATGCCGATAGTTTGTTTGCCCAATACCACTGGCATTCCATAAAGAATGACACTAAGAACATTTCCGTTTTTGTGTCTGCGAATGGTTTCCAATCGCACCACTTGATTGGATGTGATCAGATTATTGAGATCAACACCTTCGTTGCGTAGTTCATCCGGAACAATGGTGTCATTTAAATTTTTTCCTTTCAGCTCACTTACATCATAGCCAAACATGGCTTCAAATCCTTTATTGATTTGTTGCACTTTTCCTCCTTCATCCAACATAACCACTGCCATGGGTATGTTTTGAAAAAGTTGAGAGAAGAGTGTTTCGTTTTTCTTAACACGAGCTTCGGTCGCTTTTCGCTCAGTAATATCACGGAAGATAACCTGAACAGAAGGAGCTCCTTTAAAAATAAAAGGAAAAGCCATTGCTTCCACATCAATCACTCTTCCATCGACACGAACAAATTTCTGCTCAATCATCGGAGCAGGTACACCGGCTGCAACTTCACGCATACGCTCCAAAAGATTCTCGCGATAATCCGGATGAATGTAATTCATCACATGCGTACCGATAATTTCATTTGATTTTTGTGCACCCAGAATAAGATGGGCGTGCGCATTTGCAAACACAAGTTTGCCATGATTATGGATGGCTATCCCCATCGGTAGGCGCTCTACCAAACCCTGATATCGGATCTCACTTTCTTTGCCAGAACTTTTCCGTTCAGTAATATCCTGAATGATGCCTCTTCGAACCGTAACACCATTTTCATCCACTTCGTGATTCGACCGAACTTCCATCCATCTTTCTTCACCACGGATAATCATTCGGCCACGCCAATTCAATTCACGCTCTTGCTTATAACTCTCTTGTGATCGCTCTGCTAATGTTGAAAAATCCTCTTCGTGAATGAGAGAATCCATAATGGCTGGTTCCTGAAGTACAGCCTCTGATGTTACACCCAGAATCGACTCACAGGCATCACTTATAAAAGTGAAGCGTTTTATTCCATCAGGGTGGATTGTGTATTCATAAATTACAGCAGGCAACTGCCTGATGATGTCATTCATGGTTGGGATTATCGGCAACACGCAAAAAGTTTCATAGGGTTTACGAACGGTTGTATTTAAACTGCGCAAGATAGTTTTTAGAACAGATAAAACAAGGGGATGTAAGGGATGAGTGCATATTCACGAAATTTTATAGCTATAAACTTTACATGTGGATGCGTTTTATTTGTTGAAGATAGCAAATGCTTTAAAGTTTTACCAATTATGACCGAAGGATATATCGTCATCTCACTAAGCGTTGCAACACCAATCAAGTGTTAGGCTATGGAATAAGAATCCTGTTCCATTTTTTCAATGGTTTGTCAGCGCACCTTTGACTTTCATGAGCAAACGTCCTGCGTTAATTGAGCGTTAAGAAATCGATTGCAAGAGAAAGATTATAGTTCAACCCTTGATCCACTGCTCGATCACCTTTGGATAGTGTGTGTGTTCCAACGCGTGTACGTTGTCAGCAATTTGTTCAGGTGTATCCGTTTCTAGAATCGGACAAGATGCCTGAAATAAAATTTTTCCTTCATCATACTTTTCATCCACCAGGTGAATGGTAATGCCTGTCTCTTTTTCCCCTGTCGATTTTATGGCTTCGTGTACACGGATGCCATACATTCCCTTTCCGCCAAACTTTGGTAACAAGGCCGGATGAATGTTGATGATTTTACCAGGAAAGTTTTGAGTGAGATAAGAAGGCACAAGCCAAAGAAACCCGGCCAGCACAATATGTGTTACTTCCTTTTCGTGAAGCCAATCGAGCACAATGGTTGAGTCTTTGAATATTTCTTTTGTAAAGACTTTAGTAGGTACGTTAAATTTAGCAGCGCGCGTCAATGCAAATGCTGAAGGATTATTACTCAACAACAAAACAACATCGACCGTAGGGTGATGTTCAAAGTATGCTAGAATTTCTTCAGCATTGCTCCCACTACCCGAGGCAAAAATTGCTATGCGTTTCTTCGTTGCCGACATGGGCGCAAAAGAACCAAACTAAATCTTGATTGACAAATCAATACCAAAGACACTTTCCAAAAGAGCGTTATCTTTAAGTGGAATTGTGGTCAACGCACGAACATGAGCATTTAGAAATGGATATTCTTTGGATCATACTTGGAATAATTATGCTACTCCTCGGTTTAGCAGGCAGTATTTTTCCTGCGCTTCCAGGGCCACCACTCTGTTTTGTTGGACTATTACTTCAACAATTTAAATCCATTCCACCCTTTACTTCTACCTTTTTGTGGCTGTGGGTAGGCGCTGTTGTTGTGTTAGTAGTATTGGATTATGTAACGCCTATATACGGAACTAAAAAGTGGGGCGGCAGCAAGTTTGGTATTTGGGGAAGCACAATCGGATTGTTTGCCGGCATGTGGTTTGGTCCGGCAGGAATTTTTCTTGGACCTTTTCTAGGTGCCTTTATTGGAGAAATAATAGCAAACAAAAGTATGCATCAAGCATGGCAAGCAGCGCTTGGATCGTTTATCGGATTTTTAGTGGGCACGCTTCTTAAACTGATCGCGTGTTTTGTAATGACCTATTATTTTATTGTCAGTCTTTGAAAAAATTCTCTGTCAATACCCGCCAAAATACCGTCTCGTAAACCACTCCACACTAACAAGAACCAAGAGCAATACAAATACCCATCGTAAATTAATGATCGAGTTGTAGGTTTCTTCTGTGTGTATTATTTGTTTCGCTTCACGCGATGTCAAATCACTTCGTAATGAATTAATCTGGGCCGAAGTGTAGAACTTTCCTCCTGTGTTAACGGCTAGTTTTCGCAATAAACCAAAATCAGCTGTTAAATTTTGTAACTCCGCCTTTCGGGCAACCACTGCAAACTCACCCCTTACCTCTTCGCCTTTCTGATTGATTGAGGTTTTTGATTTGTATTTATATACTCCCTCCTTCAATGCGCCATTGGTGTATCGCTCGTTCCCAAGACCTAGCGTATAGTTATAATTTATTTTCTTTCCTTGTTCATCCACTAATTCAATATCAATTACATTTCCATATACTGGTTCGAAAAGATCGTTGTATACCTGACTTTCAAAAACAATGGGTTGAGTATCAGAAAACTCTTGTTGTATAGGATAACTTTTAAATTTTCGTTTATCCTCGGTTGTGCTGAGGTATTGAATCAGCTTCCCAAAAATTTCATCAAATGCTATTGTGTTTTCATTCCGATCAAACTCATTTAAGCGCCAACGCCATAAACCTTCCCCCAACATAAAACCAATTTTTCGATTGTCTTTCTCATCAACACCCAACAACATTTTTTCAGTGGCAATGTTTCCTACACGTTGATACAATATCGCCTTTGATGTTGGGCTGATCTTTATTTTTCCGAAATGAACGGATACGGGTGGATAATTCTCCAATGCGGAATTTGCCTCTGGTGAAATGGAAAAGTTTGAGAAGGTAGGATTCACAACTGGAATTACATCATCAAAATCGCGAGGCGGGGCTTCGAAACTTATGGGCATGTTTTGTTTGGCCAGTGTTTGTAAATCGGATTGCTGGCCAAGAATAAGAAGCATAGATGTTTTACTGGCTACAAATTTTTGAAATAACTCTTTTGTTTTTCCTCTAAGATCGGGTGTCTGATGAAAAATAACGAGATCAAGCTGATCGGGTTGAAGTACACTGGCCTGCTGTTCTGATACGCCTGGAATATGCAATAAGAATTCATAATTAGAATTCTTATCTACTACTTCGCGTAGTGCTTTACTATCGGGGTGAGGAGCTGCTGACACAAATAGAATTTTCTTTTTACCGTCCACCACCTCAATAAAAACAGAGGCCTGATTGTTACGAGTATTGTACTCGCCATTTTTAACTTCAACCTGAACATCTAACTTTTGAATACCTTGTTCGTTTGCCTGTGGTTGAAAATCATAGACCAGCAATTGATCTCCAGACGAGTTCTTGGTTTGTTTGTCCAGCAATTTTCCGCTTTGCGAAAGTGAGACAGCAATGGATTGGTTTGGCAGATTCTTGATCATCAACTCCACACGCACCGGAAATTTATTTCCCTGATATGCAATTTTATTGTACATCAAATTCTTGATCGCGATGTCCGTACGTTGAAGCGTGTCGCCCAATCCTAATGTGTAAACCGGAAATGAATATGAAGCATAAAGCGGTGACACACCTTGATTATAAATTCCATCGGAAACCAACACAACAGCATGAATATTCCGGCCTTCATATTGGTTAGTGATTTTCTTTAATCCTCCACTGAGATCAGAAGTAGACCCATTGAGTTTTTGCAATGAACCTTCATCACCATCCAGGTTATTGACCTTCGTGTCAAATCCTTTCTCGTTTGCATCCTTTATTGCGTCCGATAATTCGTTCGAGATTTTTCTAAGGGATGTTGAATCCATTCCCTCCTTCATTGAAGAAGAGGTGTCATATAAAAAAACCAACAACGGTTTCTCAAATAAATTATTGACTTGTTTCACAATTGGCCCCAATAAAAGAAACATTAGAAAGAAGGCAAGCACAGCACGCAATCCAAATAAAATCCGATTCCACGTTTTGGTCCAAGGTCCTTTTAACTGATACATTAAAAAGGCAAAACCTAATGCTAATGCAAGGCAAACCAGAATGTATGCAGGTGATGAATCTAATATTATGTGTTGTTGATCCATTTCTCTTCACCAATTGTACTACGTCACAAATGTTAAATTACTTTATTCTGAAAATAGTATTTCCATAGTACGCAGTAAGCAAACAACAATAGGCAAGTTTGCCTACTGACAATTGCTTACTGCCTACTTATTAATATCCGTACTTCTCTTTCCATAAACTCTTCAAATACTTCCTTAACTCTTCTTCACGTGGATTATTTCCGGGATCATAAAATTTACTTCCTGCTAATTCTGGTGGGAGAAATTCCATGTTTGCAAAATTACCTTCATGACTGTGAGCATATTGATAACCCTTTCCATAGTCCAACTTCTCCATAAGTTTTGTTGGAGCATTCCGTATCGCCAATGGCACAGGTAAATCTCCGGTTCCACTCACGGCTTGTTGGGCGTTCGCAATACCCATGTAGCTCGCATTGCTCTTTGCTGAACAAGCCAAGTAAGTAACACATTGTGCCAAAATAATCCGCGCTTCAGGGTAGCCAATTATATTAACGGCCTGAAATGTATTTGTTGCCATGATAAGCGCGGTTGGATTGGCGTTTCCAATATCTTCAGATGAAAGAATCACCAACCTGCGGGCAATGAATTTTACATCTTCGCCACCTTCAATCATCCTTGCTAAGTAATAAAGTGCTGCATTTGGGTCGCTGCCGCGGATGGATTTTATGAATGCTGAAATGACATCATAATGTTGTTCGCCACTTTTATCATAAATGGCAATGTGCTTTTGCGCGAGTTCCATCACTAACGCATCAGTAATCACTACATCACCTTCTACTGATTCGTTGATTAATTCAACAAGATTGAGAAGCTTCCTTCCATCGCCACCAGAGATGTTAAGCAACGCTTGGTGTTCTTTGATTTCGATCTTTCGCTTTTTGTAATCTTCATCGCGCGTTAATGCCTGATCAATCAATTTTAGCAATTGCGTTTCACCCAATGATTTCAAAATGTAAACCTGACATCGCGATAGCAACGCTGAGTTCACTTCAAATGAAGGATTTTCAGTTGTTGCGCCAATCAAGGTAATCGTTCCTTTTTCAACGGCACCTAAGAGCGCATCTTGCTGCGATTTATTGAAGCGGTGAATTTCATCAATGAATAAAATTGAACGCGGTGAGAGTTTTGCTTTTTCAATGACTTCCCGAATATCTTTTACACCTGCATTGATAGCGCTCAATGTATGAAAGGGTTTCTTTACTTCGTTCGCGATAATATTTGCTATGGTTGTTTTGCCAACGCCTGGAGGTCCCCACAAAATCATGGAAGGAATATTTCCCGACTGAATTGCCTTTCTTATTACACCAGTTGGTCCGGTAAGATGCTCCTGTCCCACCAACTCTTCCATTGAGGAAGGTCGCATACGTTCAGCTAGAGGTGGTTTGGAATTGAATACCATTACATGAGCATTAAAGTGATAAGAGCATTAACGGTAAATCCGATTGTCAGGCAAATGAAGAATAAAAAATTCAGCAGTAAAAACTTCAAAATGGTTTTCCCTCGCGATTGTTTATAAACTTGCCGCATCGCTTTATAGAGATAGAAAAATACAACAATCCATAACAGGCCCGAAATCCAATCGAGCCAACCTGCCATGGAACATAATAAACCGACTGCTCCTATAAGATACATAAAGTCATAGAACAGAACTGAAAACACCAGGTGTTCTGAATAATAAAAATCCCTTCTGGCATAAAGCATTTTGAGAATCAAAGCAAATATAGGAAGCAACAGAAAAATCATCCTTGGAATGTTTTCCAGAAAACTATTCAAGAAACTCTTGAGAATAGCTTTGTCATCATCGCCATTTTCTTTCTTCAGCTTTATAAACTTCTCTGTAAAATATCGCTCAATCGTACCATCACGCTTAGCCAATGGCTTTGAATTTTCTATTGAGTCGTACTCAGCAATTGTTTTTGGATCGTCACTGCCCCAGCTTGAAGAATTCGTCCAGTCTCCTGAAGGAACCTTAATATTCAAAGAATCCAGATTTACCCTTACCGAATCAAGTACTTCTCTTTTTTCTTCTGATGATAATTCTTTGCCGTCCCGGTTTATGTTGATTTTATCTTCATCCGGAACAAAAGACAATACGAGGAAGAAAATAAAACTGAGAAACACATACATTCTTGCCGGGTGATAATAGCTTTCTCTCTTGCCTGCATTGTAATCATTAATTATTCGTCCTGGCTTAAAAAGGAGAAAGCCAAACGTTTTGAAAAATTTTGATTCGAAACTATAGAATGAGCTGACGAAGTTGATGATGAAATCGCCAATGTCTTGTCTGCGTGGTAAATTCTTTTGTCCGCAGTCATGGCAAAAGGCACCGTGTAATGGAGCACCACAGTTTAAACAGTTTTTTTGTTCCGGATTTTTTCCAGTCTCTTCAGCAGCAACTACTCCTTCAGCAAGGGAAAATGACTTATCAAGTCCGTCCATTTATTGATGTGGTTTTGAGGCCTCAAATTACAGAAAATGTAACGCATTGTCATTTACTTCGACCTTCTTCAAGAGTCTTACTTCCATCCTTTGAGAAGAGATTCTATTTATGAAAGCTTTGAGATTTCGTTGGCTAACTTTTAAATGGCTTGAAACTTTTAGAGTGCGGCTCTTCGTAGCAAGTGTATCGCAGATGCACGAAACTATTGAGCATTTCATAGGTAGATCGCAGGCGTGCATTTAAAAAGCAAGATCGTAAGCGTGCCGCAGCACGCTTACGATCTTGCTTTTTAAGAACTGAAGACTGAACGGGCCGCTATCGGCC
>JANODK010000218.1:0-55428 GCA_031412655.1 Chryseolinea sp. | reverse complement strand
AGACAGCCGATCAGCATTTATCAAGCTATAAATTTTTTTTAGAAACCTATCCTCAGTCTCCCTATCGTCATGATGCCGAGTTAAATATTTTTGAAATTAGTACAGCAATTGGAACGGCAGAAAGCTACCGCGCTTTTCTGCAGGATTATCCGCAAAGCTTTAAGGCGAAACAAGCGTTAAGTATCCTGTTTCATATTTCATCCGATACCGATCTGGTGGAAGACCCACTACTTCGAACTGACTCTTTGATCCGTGTATCAGAGTTGGAGAAGCATTATGTGATTCCTATTCTTCATGCCGGGTTGTTTGGATTTATGAATGATGTCGGGGAAGAAATTATTCAACCTCAGTCGGAAGAGATAGCAGATGAATATCGCTGTGGAGATATTATAGAAGATGTGCTGATTCTTTCAGATAAGATTATTTCCCGGTCTGGATCCGTTATTTATTCTGATACAGTGGATGCCATTACTGATCTTGGTTCAGGATTTTTAAAAATAGAGATTGGTGATTGCATTAAGGTAATTCACAAGTCTGGTTTCATTGTTGGCGATAGTTGTATAACGGATGCCAGGTTGCTGAGCGGTAAACTAATTGCCATCAAAAAAGAAAACCTATGGTCGATCTGGACTTTGTCGGGTAGAATGTTGATTCCTTTTTTATGGAATGAAATTTCAACTGTGGAGGATGTAATTCTTTTCAGAAAAGGAGATAAAATAAAATTGGCCACTATCAAGTCCGTTGCACATGTGGCGGATCACCAAACACTTCAGCTTTCTGATGCTTTTGATGATGTAAGAGCATGGCCTCAGCATTTATTGCAGATTCAATCCGGTGAATTTCAAGGTGTCCTGAATCAACGACTTGAGGTGTTCATACGCTTTGATAAGTATAAACTCACCAATAATTTCTATGGTACGTTAGCTACTACATCATTTGGTTCTTCAATCTTTAATACTAGAGGAGAAGAGTCAGCCGTATTCAGGCAAGTGCAAGTGAATAAGCCCTGGACATCTGTCAAGACCAATACACTATCGTGGAAATTATTTAATCCTATTGATCTCGCATTTCAAAGCCCGGTTTATGATACAATACATTTTGTGGGACCATTTGCAGTGGGAAGTCGCACAGATAGCATCACCATATATTTCAATCCTTACTATAGCATTGATTTTCCACAACCATCAAAACTTGAATTTATTCCGGGTCAGGATTCGACTGCGTTTCTTTTAATAGAGCACGATGAGACCAAAGAACTTTTTGACGGAGAGGGAAGAAAACTTTTTACGGTTGCGTATGATCGAATTCAATATGCAGGTCAGGGAATGTTTATCGTTCATAAAAAAGATAAGAAGGGGCTAGCGGGCAGTGATGGGAAACTTTTATTGCCGATCGAGTATGATGCCATTGGGAGTGTAAAGAACAACACAGTTTCTGTTTTAAAAGCCATGAAGTTTGGTTTGTTTGATTGTAAAAGGAAGAGACTTATTAAACCAGAATACGTAAAGAATATTATGCCTTATACTGCCGATAGGCTAGTAGTATTTAAAGATGGATTTACTGGTTTTGTGGGTTGGGAAAATAAACCGCTTAGTAAGTTTGAGTTTGAAGAAGTGCGTTATTGGAATGACACTGCGGCCATGGTGAAAAGTAATTTCATGTGGAGATTGTATGATATCCGATCAGGTAAAATTCTAATCGATCGGATAAAAAACTATTCATTAATTCAGGATACACCGCAAGAGAAAATTGCGGTCATCCAGCAGGACAACACCTATGGTGTTATTCACAATCACAAAGGTGTTATCATTCCATCTAATTTCAGTGACATCGTTAACGTGGGTTCCAGTGAACTACCAATGTATTTTACAGAGAAGCATGTGGAGGAAGCTTCTATTTTTGTAGTGATCTATTATGACCATGCCGGAGTTATGTTGCGCAAGGAAGTATATGAACAAGATGACTATGAAAAGATTTATTGTTCAGATAATTAATAGGACAACATGAGCACGTCATTGCGAGGAAGCGTCCTGCGTAAAAGCAGGACATGCTGACGAAGCAATCCCCCCCACTACGTAGTGAATAGTGGAGACAGTGGTGCACATGATTGAGTTCGCTATAACAGGCTCGTTCGTGTGCATTTCATAGTATGGGGATTGCTTCACACCACTCACATGCCACGCTTCGTTCGCAATGACGGTCTCTTGTGTCATTGGAAACCATTAACCTCAGATAATTAATACACCCTTCATAACAGATTCATTTTCACAAAAGTTGGAATGTTTATATTGCACCCTTTATTTGATCCCATGCAAAAAATAGTTGCTTTACTCCTTATTCTCATCTCTTTTCAAGTCTCAGCGCAGACAGCAAGTCCAGTGAACGACCGTCCAAAATTAGTGGTGGGCATTGTTGTGGATCAGATGCGTCAGGAATATTTGTATCGTTTTTATTCGAAGTATAGTGAAGGAGGGTTTAAGCGTTTGATGAACGATGGGTTCATGTTAAAGAATGCACACTATAATTATGCACCAACCATAACGGGTCCAGGGCATGCTTCTGTTTATACCGGAACGACACCTTCTATTCATGGCATAATCGGAAATGATTTTTACCATAAGCGTTTAGGTAAAATGGTGAATTGTGTGGAAGACCCTTTGCAAAAGCCGGTTGGCACAGAGGTAGGCAACGGAGATGTATCGCCATGGCGCATGCTTTCGTCTACCATAACCGATGAGTTGAAATTATTTACACAGAAGCGATCAAAAGTTATAGGTATTTCCATTAAAGATCGAGGGGCCGTTTTGCCAGCGGGTCACATGGCAGATGCAGCGTATTGGTATGATGGCATTACCGGTAAATTTATTTCAAGCACGTATTACATGACGAAGCTTCCGGATTGGGCGACAAAGTTTAACGAACAAAATCTGGCGAATAAATATCTGTCACAAACCTGGAATACATTGTTGCCGATTGAACAATATACTGAGAGCGGCCCGGATGAATCACCGTATGAAAGGAAATACACCGGGAAATTAAAATCGACATTCCCATATATATTGAGTGAATTGAGATTGAAGAACGGCAACTACGATCTTTTGACGAGCACTCCCTTTGGCAATAACCTAGTTACCGATATGGCCATAGCCACTGTAGTGAATGAGCAAATGGGCAAACATGATGTTACTGATTTTCTATGTGTTTCGTATTCAAGCCCCGATCTGCTTGGCCATGCCGTTGGCCCAAATGCAGTTGAGTTGGAAGATATGTATTTGCGACTGGACAGAAGCCTGGAAGAGTTTTTTAAGAAACTTGATCAGCAAGTTGGTGCTGGTAACTATACGGTATTCTTAACAGCCGATCATGCTGTAGCTGATGTACCACAATATCTGAAAGACAATAAAATGCCAGGAGGATATTTTAATGATGAGTACATGAAAGCAAAACTCAACGAATTTCTGTTGACTTATTTCCCGAACAAAGTCCTGATCTCGAATGTGAGCAATCACCAGATCTTTTTAAACCAGGATGCTTTTCAGCACGATGCAAAAGCAACGGGAGTGGACATGTTTATTGCTACCGAGCTCGTTGGTAAATTCTTAATGTCATTCGATGGCGTTTCGAATTATTATACAGAGGCAATACTTCGCCAGGGTAGCTATGGAGAAGAAGGGGACAGGGGAGATGTGTTTCGTGGATACAACGTACAACGCTCAGGCGATATAGTTTATACTTTACAGCCCGGTTGGATTGAATCCGGATCCGTGCAAGGCACAACGCATGGCTCACCTTACAAATATGACACGCATGTGCCCATACTTTTTTATGGTAAAGGAATTAAGAAGGGATCAACAGCTCAGTATCATACCATCACCGATATTGCACCTACGTTATCAATATTGTTGAATATTAAATTTCCGAATAGCTGCACGGGGCAACCGATTTTGGAGATAGTGGAGAATTAGTTTAACTGCTCGAAACTAGGGTTGCAGAGAATTTCAATTTCCAATATTTATTTTGTGCCCTCTTTCTTTTCCTGCCCGGCAGTTGAAACACCAACACCTTTACTAACCGCCATAAGCTCATGCATGGTGCGCTTCATGCTATCAGATGATCCATCAAGGAAGATCACATTGCCTTGTCCTTCTTCCGCAAAATGACGGATGGATTCGGTCCACATAGAGAAAAGAATGAAAGAAGAATCGAGATTAGCGCTTTCCATCTCCTTTGCGGCATGAGACATACCCTTCGCTACCTCTTCACGGAAAAGTGCAACGCCCTGCCCGCGCAATTGAGATGCAATTTTTTCAGCTTCCGCTGCAATCTTAATCGCATTACCTTCTGCTTCTGCCGATTTTGTTTTGGTAATCAACAAAGCCTGGCCTTCGTTTTCTGCTGCAGCCCGCAAGTTATTAGAGGCTACTACTCTAGCCATTGATTTCATGATGGTTTCATCAAAGGCGATATCATTTAGTTGTAAGTCGATGAGGTGATAGCCCCATCCTTCCAGAGTCTGATCAAGCTGGCGTTTTACCTCCAGAACAATTTCTGTTCGCAGTGAAAGAATTTCAGGTTGCTTTTTTGTTGCAACGAAACTCCGGATTGATCCTTCTATTGTCCGGATGAGAGCAGTTGTAAAACTCTTTTCATCCATAAATTTAAAGGCTACATTCTTGATGGTTTCTTCATGCTGATTTAAAACAGAGAATAACAGCATGGCCTTGAAATTTACATTGGCCTGATCGATTGTGGTTGCTTGAAAAGATAAATCCACCGATCGGTTTTGTATGGAAATTCTGGAATCAATTTTTTCAATGATCGGAACACGCACGTTCAACCCGGGCCGTAGAATGCGCCTGTACTTTCCAAAAACAGTTACCACAGCAATGTTGCCTTGCTGAACCGTAACAAACATGGAGATTATAAAGATGATTACAAGGACAAGGATGAGCAGGAAAATAACGTCATAAGGTTCCATAGAAATTCTTTAAAACATTTAATCTTTTCTCAAGATATGTTTTAAAGATAATGAACGCAAATTGAAAGATTAACCCCTAAGCCTCCGAGTGTATCTTCACATTCCGAGGCTTAGGGCCAAAGGGTTTATTCATCCCGCAACGCAGTCACCGGATTGGCAGAAGCTGCGCGGATGACATGATACCCTACAGTAGCAAGTGTAATAACAAAGGCCAGTAAGGCCGATATTATAAACGTTGGCCATTCACCTTTTAAATCAATTCGATAAGCAAAGTTTTGAAGCCAGTTATCCGTAAAGTACCAGGCAAATGGAAACGCCAGGACCATACCTATACTAACTAGCAGGAAAAATTCTTTCGATACTAAAAATACCAACCCGCTTACATTGGCACCAATTACTTTGCGCACACCTATTTCTTTTGTGCGTTGTTCCGTTGTAAACGCGGCCAATCCTAACAACCCGAGGCAAGCGATAAAAACAGTAAGGCTTGAGAAAGCCGTAAAAATCTGGCTTCGTTTTTCGTCTGCTTTGTATTGCGAATTAAAATCCTGATCGAGGAATACATATTCAAACGGAAAGCTTGGAAATATTTTCTTCCAGGTATTTTCAATGGCTGCAAGAGATTGACGAACATCTCCCTCTTCTGTGCGCACAAATACATAGTTGGTCCGCTTATCCACATAAATCATCAATGGTTCAATTTCATCGTACAATGAATTTTGATGGTAATCTTTGATAACACCAACCACACGTTTTTCAATAGGTGCATTATTAGGTCCGCCTCCCTGAAAAATAAATTTCTTTCCGATGGGATCTTTCCAGGCCATGCGCTTTACCATGGCTTCGTTTACCAATACGGCATATGTGGTATCAGAAGTGATATCGCGGGAGAAATCGCGACCCGTTACAATGGTCATTCCCATTGTTTTTACGAAATCAAAATCGGCACCAAACAAATCCACGCCTCTGTCGCTGAGCTTGCCATCGTCTTCTTCAACCTTCAGCAGATATTTTCCAATGCCTTCTCCTGGAGATGAGTTCGCCATTCCAATTCCAGAAACTTCCTTTGTTTGTTTTAAGGCATCGAGTAATACCTGTGATTTGTTGCGCAATTCTCGTTCGTTAAGATTTAATCGCACAACACGTTCCTTCGCAAAACCTAAATCTTTGTTCCGCATGTATTGTAGCTGATCGAATACAACAAGGGTAGAGATGAGCATGAAAATGGAAATCCCAAATTGAAAGACAACCAGCACTTTTCTAAAAATTACGCTTCCACCTTTTGATGCCAGCTTACCTTTTAATACTTGCACCGGGTTAAAACCAGAAAGGTAGAATGCTGGATAACTTCCACCCGCAATACCAATAAACAACATGACACCAATAAGACTCAACAATACAGAAGGTTGAAGGATATAGGAGAACGGAAGTTGTTTGTTTGCCAAGGTATTAAACGCGGGAAGCAAAGCATAAATCAAAATCAAACTAATGGTAAGAGCAAGAAAGGCCATTATGATTGATTCCGTTAAGAATTGCGCCAATAGTTGAAACCGCTGTGAGCCCATCACTTTTCGAATACCCACTTCTTTGGAGCGGTTCGCTGATCGTGCAGTTGCCAAATTCATATAATTAATACATGCAATGATGAGCATGAAAGCTGCTACTGCGCTAAAGATATAGATGTATGAAATGTCACCACCGGCCTCTGCCTCATCCTGAATTTTAGAATGAAGGTGGATGTCTGTTATTTTTTGTAATTCATACTTTACGCTGACTCCGTATTGTTCAAAAATTGGATTCACTTTTTGTTTGACGATTGTATCCAGGCTGGCATACATTTTTGAAAGGTCATAACCTTCTGGAAGCAGAATGTATGTAGATACTCCAAAGCCGCCCCAGCCCCCCTGATTCTGAGGATATGAATTCATAGAGATCAGCGCATCGAAGCGAAAATGAGAATTCATCGGGACGTCTTCAATAACACCAGTCACTTTGAAATCTTCGGCTTTCCCTTCACCATTTATAGTTTGAAGAGATTGTCCGATGGCGGATGTGGCCTCGGCAAAATATTTCTTAGCTGTTTTTTCAGAAAGAACAATTGAGAATGGATTGTCAAGTGCTGTATTTACATCACCCGCTAAAAATTTATAGCTAAATATTTTAAACACCGTTGAGTCAGCCTGATAGAAATCAGTTTCATTAAACTCTTTTGCATTGTGCTTGAAAAGTATCTTCCCCATACCATCGAAGCGCACCGCATTTTTTACTTCCGGATAATTGTCGCGGAGTTCTACTGCCATTGGTTTTTGCGCAACTGCCCAGGTAAATGCATTATCAGGTTCTTTAATGTTGGAAACAATGCGGTAGATGTTATCTGCATTGGCATGATACCGGTCATAACTCACTTCATCGAGTATGTACATCAGCAGAAACAAGCTGCAGGTGATACCGATCGTTAAACCTAAAATGTTGATGGCACTGTACGTTTTGTCTTTGCGGATGGTGCGAAAGGCAATGGTGATTAGATTTTTAAGCATGGGGTGGGCGTTAGTAATCTTTGAAGTGACGGATAAAGACTCCAAAAGTTCTAAATAGTTACAGGAAAGGTAAGGTTATACTTTCCGCGGCAGAAAATGGAACTACCAAAGGTGCCGTTAAAACCCATCATCAATCGGCTCCCAAAGCTCAATCTTATTTCCTTCCGGATCCATAATCCATCCAAACTTGCCGTACGGAAACTCTTGTATTTCGCCTACAATCTGTACACCTTCTTCTTTCAGAACTTTAAAGAGTTCCGCTAAATTTTCTACCCGGTAGTTGAACATGAACGACTTCTCACTAGGAGAAAAGTAGGTTGTATCTTTTTTAAATGGACTCCAAATGGTTTGGGCAGGAACGGGCGCTTGTGGTTTTTCAAGATCGACCCATTTGAAAACATCGGTTACTCCAAGGTGTTTTTCATACCATGATTTTAATTCCTTTGGATCTTCTGATTTGAAGAATATTCCACCAAGTCCGGTAACACGTTTCATAAAGTTGGATTTTGTATGACCTAAATCGATTGTATAAATGACTTAAAAATCAACGATATACACCAGTTTGGAAGTGAGATTTGATACAAAGCTCAGGAAATATTAATTTAAGCTAACTATTTGTCCATATGCGTTACAGCCGGTTTTTGTTTTCACTGTTTCTGTGTTTACTCATTTTTTCTTGTGAAGATGATGATGTTAGCTTGGTGACCTATCCTTCTTTTTATCATAAATCCGGCCTGATGTCGTCTGGCAATATGCGGGTTTTTTCTTCAATGGGGGAAATCAAGAGTAATTCAGTTATCAACCGTTACGCGGAATATGATACTTCATATTATAGCTATTATGCGAAAGACATAAGTAACTACGCATTCATGGATAGTGTCAAATTTATTGACTCAAAGAATGCAATTTTAAATCATCAATATAGCAACCAGGATTGTTTATATAGCCAAGAAAACGATCTTCTTGTTTTGACAGAAGTTGATACTGGCAAGGACTGCTGCACATACAGGGAAGTAATGAGCAGGAGTATCCTCTACTACATAAGTCAGGTGAAACCAGAAATTTATTCTGAATACCTCTATTCATCCACTCGGGGTGATTACTATTTTGGATTTGTAGGGAAGAGAAAATTTGTATTTACAAAATCCGGACAGCAATTGGTTGCGCCCATTATACAATTTACCCAACACTACGGTAGTGTTTTCAATGTTACTACTCGTGGATTTGTGAACAATGTTTTGCAACCTGATTTTTATACATACCTGGCCATTGGTGATACGGTAACACTAATGGAATCCCTAATCCGATATGATAAATAAATGAAGTTTCCGGGTTGTAAAATTGAATTTAAACTAAGGTGGCTAAAACAGCCTGGAAGATCGCTTTGCTTTATTTTATTGACACTAATTTTTTGGTGCTGTAATGATGATGATGAATCAACCCCAATAGTTTACGTTGAACCTCCATTACTTTCTGAGATACCAGCGGATGTCGGTGTTAAATGGGCCGACATGACTTTGTATACCCTCCGGTTTTCAGCTTTTAATACACCAACCTATTCATCAAGATCTTTAGGTTACTTAGGGTTAGCGATGTACGAATCCATTGTGCCAGGTGATGTTAATCATCGTTCCCTGAATGGTCAACTAAACGGATTGACACTTCCATTACCGGAGGTTGGCAAGTCGTATCATTGGATTTTATCTTTGAATGCAGCACAGGATACGTTGTTACAATTATTATACCCTGTCCCCGCTAACTCTCATCGGTTTATTCATGAGCGAATAGACTCTTTGTCAAACGCAGTGTACATTGAACATGCAAAAGATACTGATCCTGAGATGGTAAATCGTTCCGTAGCATTTGGAGAAGCTATAGCACTCGCAATTTATAATTGGTCGCTTACCGATGGAGGTGATAAGGCTTATACCCGGAACTTTGAACCCAATTTTGTTTTTCCAACGGGTCCTTCGTACTGGGTACCTCCGGTTAGGGGTCAGACTGTTAGCCAGTATCCATTACATCCACATTGGGGCGAAAATCGAACATTCTTAATTGCAGACAGTACGATACCTGTTCCTCCCATCATTCCTTTCTCTACCGATCCCGCTTCGAATTACTATCAAATGTATAAAGCGGTTTATGATAAAGATAAAATTCTCACACGAGAAGAAAGAGAGATTGCTGCCTGGTGGGGTGATGACCCAACAGAAACCTTTTCTCCACCAGGACATTCCTATTACCTGGCAACCATCGCTGTAAAAAATACGAATAGTAATATCGCAAAAGCAGCCGAGGCATATGCGCGTGTCGGTCTTGCTGTAGCCGATGCGTTCATCAACTGCTGGAGGACTAAATACACCTATTTCAATGAAAGGCCTTCAAGCTATGTAAAAAAGTATATTGATGAGACGTGGGTACAATTCTGGCCAGAACCACCGTTCCCAGCATTTCCATCGGGGCACTCTATCCACTCTGCCGCTGCGGCAACGGTTTTAACCGATCTTTTTGGAGAACCATTTTCGTTTACTGATCATTCACATGAAGGTTATCGAAGGTATGATGATTTAAGGTTTTTAGATTTGACCTACCCTTCCAGAAGTTTTACCAGCTTTTGGGAAGCCGCCAATGAATGCGCCTATAGCCGATTCCTTGGAGGTATCCACACACAGCAAGATAACGATGTTGGACAGCAAGAAGGTCAGAAGGTTGGTGAAAATGTAAATGCCCTGGAGTGGAGTAATTAATATGCATGAAAGATTCTTTCGTTGTAATGGAATCAGTAGAAAATCTCAAAGTTCAGCATCGATCACATTATGCTATTTAAAGAAGTAAAAAGTTTGTCGGCAATTTGCTGATTTGAAAAGCCTTGAGCCATTAATTGCAATACCTCCAACTCTCGTTTGCTAATGCCCAGCCGATTGTATTCTGCTTCATTGAAATTGAAATTAGTCTTTATAATGACTTTTGTTTTCGGTCTTGTTAACCTGAGCCCAACCCAGATGCCAACGGCAGTAAAAACAACGGCCACCACTCCAAGGTAAAATTCAAGAGACAAATCGCGAATAATAAAACCAAACTGAAGCCACTGCATCAGAAAAAGCAAAAGTGCTAGTGCTAATCCATATAGAATGATAGTTCTCTTCATTGATGATGAGTAGCCTGGAGATATAATTGCTTAATGAATTTCGATTTAGGGTATTGAAATTTATTAAGAAGATGATAAAGTGAAATGCAGAACAGTAAAAATATTTTACACATGGATGAATTGATTCCCTAATCCACTTCAATAAGCTTGGTGCTGTTACTATCACCTTCTCCGCTTCTGATTACAATAATATCTTCGTATGGATCGTAGTATTCAATTCTAAGTGTGTTATCCTTTACAGCCTGTTTAACAAATCTGGCATCAGGCTCGGCAAACATGTATTCACCAAAAGGTAGAATAAATCTGAATTTTGTTAATTCATCATGCGAGAGTTTTTCCAACTGTAGTAATTGTCCTGGCTCAAACTCAATAGTATGTAATATATCTTGCTCGCTAAGGTCGACCTGAAGATTGTTTTTTGGTACTTGAAATTGTATTGTTTTCATGATGGTGAAAGGTAGCTAAGAAAATTTGCAATTTGACATTGACTTGCTATTTCACACCATTGGGGCGTGTTGATGTAGAGAAGTCTACCCATCACTCTTAACACCGCATCAAGGAATAGCGTGTTATGCGTCAATACAAAGCTTTGCAGAGATGGCACTGTATTTACTCTTTTTGCAGATAAAGTTGAAAATTAACAACACTATTTATGAGAAAATTTTTGAATATGGTTCTTTTAGCTGCTTCGCTAATAACAGCACAGGCCTGTGGATCTAAGTCGACAGAAAATAATGATATGTCGTCCACACACGAAGATTCTTTAGCGAATCAAATGGACGAAAAAAATGCTGAAATTAAACTTACGCTTGCTGAAAAAAGAGTACTGATTGAAAAGCAGACAGCGGCGCGCGAAGAACGCAGGAGACTGGAATTTGAAGAGCAAATCAAAATCAGTCCTACGTATGTTAACTCAGAAGGAAAAATCACTTACAACAAAGCAGAAGTAGATCCTTCTTTTGTGGGTGGAAAAAATGCCATGATGAAGTACTTAAATGATAACATTCAATTTCCAGAAGATGCTGAAAAAGAAGAATTGGAAGGTACTGTGTTTGTTGACTTTGTCATTACAGAGACTGGGGATGTACGCGAGGTAGTTGTTACAGATGCACCCGGTGAAGAAATAGATCAGCGTTTTCGCGATGAAGCAATTCGTGTTGTTTCATCCATGCCAAAATGGGTTCCAGGTAAACAGCATGGTAAACCTGTTCAGGTGAAGTATAGTTTGCCGATTGCATTTCAAATACAAAATTAATAATTGGCTGAAGGGATAAGAAGTGCACTTTTAGCCTTGCGCCTTCTTACTTTTCTGCAACGACTTTTATCATTGAGAATGACAAAGGGAGTAAAGTCATTGTTTTGACTAGTTCAGTTCAACTTTAGAACGGTGGAGAATGTTGATTGAGAATATTGTTAATACCAATGGTTTTTATCTTTTAGTATATGGTAGACGAGCACAAGACAAATGCGGGTAAGGTTTCAAAACTGATTGAACTGAATGAAGAGTTAGAGAACTATTTCAGAAACACCATCATTCCTCAACTCTTTGTTGATGCGAATATGATACTTCGAAAATTCACTCCTCCTGCGATGAAGCAATTTCGGTTTTCATCCAATGATGTTGGTAGGTCTATAGAAGAACTAATTGATAACATACGGTATTCAACCATACTGGAAGATATTCATACGGTAATTCGGTCTGGAGAGATTTTTGAAAAAGAAATCCAGACTACTGATAGCCGGTGGTTTCAAATGAACATCATCCCATACATTATCCATAAAGAGAATTTGCCTAATGGAGTGATCATCACCTTTATTGATATTACTGATCGCATCAACGAAATGAATGATTTGGAAAAACTGAATGCTTCACATGAAACGTTTATTTATTCTGTCTCTCATGATCTCCGCGGGCCACTTGTAAATATTGAATCACTCGTTAAGATGTTAACCCAATGGGAAAGCAATGAAACCGAACAGAAAAATATTTCAGCCATGCTGGATCAATCGGTGAAGGGCATGAAAAAAATTATTGATGAACTTTCTGAAATTTCCAAAATTGAAGGTAATTATAAGGAGCGTATAGAGAATATAAGTTTTATTCAAATTCTGAAAGAGGTAGAATTAATCCTTAATAATCAGATAACAGTAAGCAAGGCACTCTTGCACATTGATATTCAAGAGCCAGAGATAAATTTTTCCCGCAAAAATATCAGAAGCATTTTGTACAATCTTTTAAGCAACGCCATTAAGTATAAGTCACCAGATAGATTGCCTGAAGTTTGGATTAAGACTGAAAAGGAAAACGGGTTTATTTTGATTTTCGTGAAGGATAATGGAATAGGAATTCCTCACGAACAGTTGGATAGTGTATTTTCCAAATTTACGCGCATTCAAAAAGACATTGAAGGAACGGGTATCGGACTTTATCTGGTGAAGAAAATAGTAAGCAACAATGGTGGTGAAATTATAGTTACAAGCACGCTGGGTGAAGGCTCTGAATTTAAAATTTTCCTGAAAGTAAACAACCAATTGTAGCCTGTTAAAATCTTGAAAAAGAAAAACGCTATTTAGATCCGAAGAAAGGGATGAAACTTTTTTCTTATCGGTTAATTTCTTCAGAGGATACTTGTCTTTAAGCTCAACCCGCCCAACCTTCTCTGTCCAAACTTCTATATTGAATCGCTTCCGCTAAATGTTCAATTTTAATTTCGGTTGAGCCAGCAAGGTCAGCAACGGTCCGTGATACTTTGAGAATTCGATCATAAGCGCGAGCAGACAAACCGAGACGTTCCATGGCGGTCTTTAATAATGCTCGACCAGCTTCGTTAATCTGACAAATATCTTTTACCATGTTTGATGGCATCATTGCATTGCAAAAAACATCTGTTTTTTCTTTGAATCGCTCGGTTTGAATTTCGCGCGCCTTTACAACGCGTTCACGAATCTGTTCGCTGGTTTCGGTTTTTCGGTTGGCGGTCATCTCATCAAAACTTACAGGCACTACTTCAACATGTAAATCGATTCGGTCTAATAATGGTCCGCTGATTTTGCTAAGATAGCGTTGCACTACACCGGGATCACAAACACATTCTTTTTCAGGATGATTATAATATCCACATGGACATGGATTCATACTGGCAACTAACATAAAGTTAGCAGGATAATCCATTGAAACTTTTGCGCGTGAAATGGTAACGCGTCTTTCTTCCATTGGCTGTCGCATTACTTCTAATACGGTGCGTTTGAATTCTGGAAGTTCATCTAAAAACAAAACGCCATTGTTTGCCAGTGAAATTTCTCCGGGCTGAGGATTTCCACCGCCACCAACTAGAGCGACATCGGATATAGTATGGTGTGGTGAACGAAAAGGTCTTACTGTAATAAGCGAAGCGTTCTTGTCTAGTCTCCCTGCAACGGAATGTATTTTGGTTGTCTCAAGTGCTTCGTTTAAACTTAGAGGAGGGAGAATGGTGGGTAATCTTTTTGCCAGCATGGTTTTACCCGCACCGGGTGGGCCGATCATGATTACATTGTGTCCACCCGCTGCGGCAATCTCCATGGCACGTTTAATATTTTCCTGACCTTGAACGTCTTTGAAATCAGAATCATAATGATTGAGATTGGCAGCAAAAACTTCCCGTGAATCAACTTGAACCGGATCAATGAAAATTTTCTCTTCTAAGAAATCAACCGCTTCCCGTAAAGTCTTTACCGGATAGACCGGAAGATTATTGACGATTGCAGCTTCGCGTGCATTATCTGCAGGAAGAATAAATCCTTTAAATTTTTCCTTGCGTGCCTGAATAGCAATCGGTAACACACCTTTAATTGGACGAAGTGTTCCATCTAAAGTAAGCTCGCCCATAATAATATATTCCTCAAGCTTAGTGGTTTCAATTTGTCCTGAAGCTTTCAGTACGCAGAGTGCAATGGATAAATCGTAAGCAGAGCCTTCTTTTCTAATATCCGCTGGCGCAAGGTTAACTACCGTTTTATTGCGCGGCATAAAGTAGCCTGCACTTTTAAGAGAGGATTCTACGCGGTGTTGACTTTCTTTAATCGCATTGTCTGGCAAACCGCTCATGAAAAATTTTACGCCCTGGCCAACACTTACTTCGACCATGATGGTTCTGGCATCAACTCCGTGAACGGCTCCACCAAAGGTTTTTGACACCATGGTTGAGATTGTCTAAAATATTAACTTCTATCGGTAGTCTTCAAAGCTCCAGGGTTTTTTCCGGCCTCCTGAAGATCAAATAATTTTGCTTTTAACGTATTTAACTCAAGTGTAATGGCAGCCTTTTCTTTCGCTGCATCTTTGTTCGCTTTCAACGCCCAGACAACATCGGTTATTAAAATCACCAGCCCTAGAAACGTAATCCATTTAAACATCGGCACCCAACTTACCATCTTGAAAAGAAGACTAGTGTTGTTATCCAAAACGACCGTGAAGATAAATGCACCCAAATGAAAGGAAGCAAACACGATGTAAAGAATGATACGATTTTTATTCATGTTGATAAGATTAAGGACGGCTAATAGCTGGTTAGTATAGTCGATTAAAGGTAAAGGAAAAAAATGAAACTGGTAATGGTTATCCCTTAATTGTTATTCGCAATCCATTAAACGTAACCTGAATTACTGTTAACCATTAACCATTAACTCCCTGTTGATCGCTGTATTTCATTTAATTTCTTATACAAACCACTTTGCTTAATCAATGTATCGTGTGTGCCACGCTCAATGATTTGACCATGCTGTATCACAATAATTTCATCAGCATGTTGAATGGTGCTGAGACGATGGGCAATAACAATGGAGGTTCGGTTCTTCATTAAGTTAAAGAGCGCTTCCTGAACAAGTTTTTCTGATTCCGAATCAAGAGCAGAAGTTGCTTCGTCTAAAATTAATATTGGAGGATTTTTTAATACAGCACGCGCAATACTCAATCGCTGCCGTTGCCCACCAGAAAGTTTAGAACCACGTTCACCGATGTTGGTTTGATAACCATTTTCAGTTTGCGTTATAAAATCATGAGCGTTGGCAATTTTAGCAGCCTCAATAACAGCCTCGTCACTTATATTTGGTAATCCGAAGGCGATGTTGTTAAAGATTGTATCATTAAACAAAATGGATTCTTGTGTAACTACACCCATCTGTTTTCTCAGCGATTCAATTTCGTAGTCGCGAAGTGAGACTCCATCAATGCATACATCACCATCTGTTGGATCGTAAAAGCGAGGAACCAAGTCTGCGAGTGTTGATTTACCTCCTCCTGATGAACCAACAAGTGCAATTGTCTTCCCTTTCTCTACCGTGAGGTTAACATTCTTTAATACCATTTCGGTATCATATGCAAAGCTTACGTTTTTGAATTCAATATTCTTTTCGAAGGCATTCAGTACAATGGCGTTGGGTTTATTCTCAATCATCGGTTGTGTATCGATTACAGTAAAAATCCTTCGAGCTGAGGCAATACCTTTTTGAAGAGAGGTAATGCCACTTGAAAATGATTTAGCGGGCTGAATAATCTGAGAGAAGAAAATGAGAAAACCGATAAAAGATTTGGCTGTAAGTTCAGACTCTCCACTTAAAATTAAATTGCCACCGAAGTACATAATAATCGTTACAATCACTACGCCCAATAGTTCCGAAACGGGTGAGGCCAGTTCATTTTTATAGGCCATCGAAAGGTTTACTTTGCTATAATGATTATTCTCTTTGCTCATTTTACCCATAATGTATTGGCGCGCATTGAATGCCTTGATAACGCGCATGCCACTAAAGGTTTCATCTAATATATTGACAATACGACCAAGCGATTCCTGACTGAGTTTTGCCTTTTTCTTTAGTCTCTTAACAATTCCACCCAGCACACCACCCACTATTGGAAGTACAATAAGTGCGAAGAGGGTAAGTTTTACAGAGATAAAAAACATAGCAGCGAAATAAATAATTATGGTAATGGGTTCTTTCAATACTGTTTTCAAACTGTTTATTACCGTACTTTCTATTTCCTGTACATCACCCGTAAATCTGGAGATGAGATCACCTTTGCGATTGGTGTTAAAGTAGCTGATTTGCAATCGTGTTACCTTGGAGAAAATTTCTGTTCGAAGATTCTTCACAACATTCACTCGCATTTGGGACGCAACGATCCGCTCTAAATATTTAAAAACACTACTTAAAAGAGTACTTGCAATGATGCACACACAAATAAAAAGCAAGGCATCTAGTTTTCCATATTGCATTACTGTTTTTGAGTAGAAATGTTCAAAAGTACCTATGGCATATTCGGTGGTAAGTTCAAAGCGAGGTAAGGGTGAGATCTTAGTGACGTTAGCTTTATCAAACAATGTCTCAAGTAACGGCATGGTGACAGCAAATGTGATAAGACCAAAGACTGTACCCAGAACAGAGAACACAAAAAACTGAATCAACTTTGAAATCAGGTTGTTGGAATATTCCAGAATGCGAAAGAAAATCCTCATTAGATTATATCAAGAAATTAGAATTCATAAAGTCGTCTGGCGATGTTCCAGCGCAAAGCTAAGGAAGTTATAGTTGTATTTGAGTTATAGATAGGAAGCGCGCAATTGCTTTTACGCACTACAAGATTGGCATCAACAAAAAGATTATGCATCACCTGCCAAGATGCTGTTAAACTTGCAAACATGATGTCGTTACTGTAACCCTGACCAATCGTGTTGCCATATTCATTTCTGTCTTTGCTATTATCTCTCAAGAGATTGCTTCCGTAGTTCATACTGGTTGACGTTGAATCGCGACCAATTTTTATTAGGGTTAATTTCCCGACAAGGTTTAAACGTGGCAGTGGCTGGTAGCGAAGAATACCGACAAGTTCTGTAAAGTTTGCACCAAGCGGATGTCCGATGGGCTGATTATAACTGGTATAACTTCCATACTGCGTATTGTGCGAAAAGGTAAAAGGTCGTGCCAAATTGAATTCTCCCTGTAAGTCGAGATTAGAGACGCCAAACGCGTCAATATATTTTGCGCAAGCCTGAATTGCATATTTATTGGCCCACCATCCATTACCTGCACGGATTTCATCAATCTTAAATTCATCTAACACAAACTGTCCGTAGAGTGAAATTTTTTTGACAAGATTCCATTTGAAATCCATCCCTACTATAGCGTTATCACTGCTGCCATTTTGTTGTTCGATGGCCCGATAAAAAATGATGGGGTTTAAATATGACCATTCAAATGATCCATCATTTAGAGTATCCTTAGGGGAAAAAATAATCGATTCAAATAATCCAATGTTCAGCTTCTTTCCGATGTTCATGCTGAGGTGATGAAAGGCTACAAACTTTTCCGGAAATTTAGTTGATGTAGCTTTTGTTCCACCAAGTGTGCCCGGTGCATTAGCCGTCATTCGATTGATGAAAAAGAGGTAATTAAATTTCCATACTTGCACATTGGCTTTGATGAATAAGGATGGAGGTGCATAGTCGGAAAAAATAAATGAGCGATATCCGTTTCCGATTGAAAACCGATCGTGCCCGAATTGAATATTGATATGCTTGGTTGGATCGAAAGTGATGTATCCTCTTGCCTGTAGGAAATCGACTGCTGCATTTTTGCTTTTATAACTCTTCCAAAAACCCTCGTGCGGAACAACCGGGTTCAACGACATCTGATCCCAAACATAGGAAGGCACTATTACCTGGTTATCGGTTAGGTAGGTATAGAATCCAATTTTATTGTCGACCATACCTCGCAATTCAATACCTCGAGTATTGATGAGCATCATGTCATCATTTCTCGAATCCTTTCCCAAGCCAAAATAGATTACAGGATTAATGTGTAGATCAAACGCATCTACATCTGCATGGTAGAGATCGGATTTTTTGCGATAAAAATGTTTTAGAAAAGGCTTCTTTGCATCACTCGTTTCGGCACGAGACCATTCCCAGTTGTCATTTCGTAAATAGTTATAATTGAACTCGTCTGTTTTAGAGGTAAAAACATTGGTTTCTCCTTGATGAAGGGAATCTACATAAGCGACAATGGCAGACCGTTTATAGGGCTTAATGGCTGTAAAAACCTCTGGTCTGATCCTGCCAGACTTGATTTCATAGCGATCTACCCAATGGTAATAATCTTCATTTAAGGGAGCATAACTGCTTTGCGCCTTTGCCAGGGAGGAGATTCCTATTAAAAAGAGCAAGCTGAAGGCAAATGATCGAATGTTCATTCTGCTGGATTTTCGGCCAAAATACGGTTTTTGAATCAGATAGCTGGAATTCATTAAAAATTACAGAATTCAGGGCTTGTTTATCTGTCTTGGCGCTTTATCTTTGCAGTCCTTTAAAGTAAAAACATAAGAATTGATATGAAAAACGGCATTCATCCAGAATATAGAGAGGTGGTTTTCTGGGATACCTCAAGTGATCATAAGTTTATTTCACGTTCTACTCATGGTACTAAAGAGACCATTAAGTGGGAAGACGGTAAGGAATATCCAGTTATCAAAGTCGAAGTAAGTTCTGCTTCGCATCCTTTCTTCACCGGTAAGAAGTTGTTCGTGGATACAGCTGGCCGTGTTGAGAAATTCAAAAATAAATATCAGAAGAAAGCTTAATACTTCTTCTTTTTAATTGAGTGAGAGAGAAAAGCCTTCGGAAACGAGGGCTTTTTTTTGTGATCTGATTTTTGGCCATAGATTCACTGATTTGACATTAAATTATTGGACATTAATCTGTGAATCTGTGGCTCAATAATTAATTCACACAATACCGTAATCATTACCAAACTGCGTTTATTTTTGACGGATGAACGTTATTCTTTTTGACGACCCCGCCATTCGCATTGACCTCTTACCTTTTACCTTCACTCGACCGGTTAGCGCCATTCGTGTAGGTATCCTGACGATTGCAGAAAAGTGGGAAAAGTGGTTAGCTGCTCCATCTTCATTTCGCACAGAATCTTATTTACAACAGAAATTTAAATTGGTCCAAACTGCAGACAATTTGCTCATTAACGGAGCGGTTTGTCCAGATGAAAAATTAGTTGATACCCTGAAGGCACTACCGGAAGGGTATTTTTTAGTACACGGAAATCTACTCGTTGCGACCCGTAATCCGGGAGCAGAGATGAACACCACTAATACTATTCAATATCCTGGTGACATCACTGTAATTGATAAGTCGTGGAAAATATTTCGGGAGAATGCTGCGCAACTTCGAACAGATTTCAAACTCATCACAGCAGGAAGAACATCTGCAGCCATTACAGACAAAAACACCATTACTTATAATCCTGAAAATATTTTTGTTGAAGAAGGAGTTTATATCCGTGCAGCATTATTGAATGCTGAAACAGGACCGATCTATCTTGGTAAAAATAGTATTGTTCAGGAAGGTGCTATTATTCGAGGATCCTTTGCGTTGTGCGAAGGCTCACATGTAAACATGGGCGCGAAAGTTCGGGGTGATGTTTCGGTTGGCCCGTATTCGAAAATTGGCGGAGAGGTAAGCAACTCTGTGATCTTTGGTTACAGTAATAAAGCGCATGACGGATACCTTGGCAACTCCGTGATAGGCGAGTGGTGCAATCTCGGTGCCGATACCAATACTTCTAACCTGAAAAATAATTACGACTTCGTAAAACTATGGAGCCATCAATCCGAAAGTTTTGAAAGTACAGGTTTGCAATTTTGCGGATTGTTGATGGGTGATCACAGCAAGTGTAGTATCAACGTGATGTTTAATACCGGCACTGTCGTAGATGTATGCGCAAATGTTTTTGGTGAAGGCTTTCCACGAAATTATGTTCCATCTTTTGCCTGGGGAGGTTCTGGTGGATTAATCACTCATAAATTAGATAAAGCATTAGAGACAGCAACTCGTGTATTAGCCAGAAGAGATATTAAGTTTAATGATGTAGAGAAAAATATCATGACTACTGTTTTTGAACTGACTAAGAATAGTAGAGTTTGGGAGAAATAAAATGATAAGTAGATTTTTGAAAAAATAAACGACATAAACGTATTGTGAATTGAAGTTCTCCAGCATACCAGGTCTACATGAAACAAAAAAACTTCTCACCGATGCCGTGAGAGGTAATCACATTGCGCATGCTCAACTTTTTGTTGGAGCTGAAGGTGCATTGAATTTGCCAATGGCGTTGGCGTATGCTACATACTTACACTGTCAGAACAAAGGTGAAGATGCCTGTGGTATATGTTCAGCCTGTTCAAAAAATCTAAAGTTTATCCATCCTGATACTCATTTTGTTTTTCCATTTAGCAATGTGAAGAATGATAAGGATGAAGATCGTTTCAAAGCGGATATTACGAAAGCATGGCGTGCGTTTCTTCTTGAACAACCTTTTGGAAACTTAGATGATTGGACGAACTACTATGGTGGTGAAGACAAGCAAGCTTTGATATCCCGTGAGGAAAGCAGAGAGATTATTAAAACACTTTCGCTTAAACCGTTTGAGAGTCCGTATAAAGTGATGATCGTTTGGCAACCCGAGTTGATGCATCCATCAGCAGCCAATGGTATTTTGAAAATTCTGGAAGAACCACCACCGCATACGTATTTCATTTTAGTTACAAACGCTGTTGATCGATTATTACCTACCATCATTTCGCGCACTCAGATTGTTACGGTGCCTTTGTTATTCGATGAAGAGATTGAGCGGTGTTTAGTTGAGAAGTATAGTGTAGAGAGTAGTAAAGCCAGTCGCATTGCTCGATTAGCAGAAGGTAATTTGAATCTGGCCATTCAGCTTATTGAAAGCGAGGAGGGAGACAATGCTCAACGCTTTATGGATTGGATGCGCACCTGTTTCGGAAAAAAATATGGAGCGCTGGTATCGATGGCGGAAGAATTTCATGGACTCGATAAGTTGAGTCAGCGTAACATGATTACCTATAGTATCAATGCGATGCGGGAAGTGCTGCTTCAGATTTCAGGAGCGAACAAGATGAACCGTTCACAGGGTGAAGAGTTGACTTTTATTGAGCGATTCAGCAAACAATTTACTATAGAGAAAATTGAAAAATCATTTCAGCTATTAAATGAAGCGCATTACCACCTCGAGCGAAATGGAAGTGCAAAAATGATTTTCCTGGATATGTCATTAAAAATTTCAAAAACAATAAACCCATAATTACATTCTATTCAGTACAGGTAACTAAACTTCTAAACCAACGGCCATGAACAAAGTCATTCGAATCGGAACACGCGGAAGTAAACTTGCTTTGTGGCAGGCGGAATATGTTGCCAAGATGATTAAGCCATCCGGTTACACAACCGAAATCGTTACCATCGAAACGAAAGGTGACAAGATGCTGGATGTTACTATTTCAAAAATTGGAAGCAAAGGAGTTTTTACGGATGAGATAGAAGCCAAACTTTTGGACGGATCAATTGATATTGCAGTACACAGTGCAAAAGATCTTTCGTCAGAATTGCCGGAAGAACTTGAACTCATTGCCTTTACGGAACGTGAAGTAGTAAATGATGTAATTGTAAGTTCATTAAAAAATATTGATCTCACACACGATAAAATTAAAATAGGAACATCTTCAACACGAAGAGTAGCGTTCTTAAAACATTTCTATCCGCAGATTGAAGCCGTATCCATTCGTGGGAATTTACAAACCCGAATAGGTAAGCTTCAGGCTGGTGAGTGTGATGCATTGCTGCTGGCATATGCTGGTGTTCATCGCATGGGATATCATGATTTGATTGCGGAAAAAATTGAAACCAGTTATTTTGTTCCGCCTGTTGGTCAGGGAAGTGTGGCGGTTGAATGTCACAAGAAACTATCGTTCGATAAAAAAGAAATTATTCAACGTTGGGTTAACCATCCCATCACCGAAAATTGTATTCGCACTGAGCGTGCTTTTCTAAAGACCTTACATGGAGGTTGCAGCATACCATCATTTGGTTATGCGTATTATGATGGCGAACTTATAACACTAAAGGCAGGAATTATTTCATTGGATGGACAACAGGTTGTAAAAGTAAAACAATCCGCTACACCAGAAGGTGCGAAAGAATTAGGTGAAGCTGTGGCAAACGAAGTTCTTCGAAAGGGCGGTGCGGAAATTCTAAGTGAAATCAGAAAACAACTATAACAGATTATATTAAAAAGTTAACTTATGAAGAGAGTTAGTATTATTTCATTGCTTTCAATTTGCACAATAATCATGACGAGCTGTGCACAAAAAAAAGATTATGTTGTTACCGTTAAAACCAAATATGGTGATATGGTCGCCATTCTGTATGACGAAACACCAAAACACAAAGAGAACTTTATCAAGCTTGCCAAGGAACATTACTTTGATAGTTTGCTTTTTCATCGCGTTATGCAGGGCTTCATGATTCAAGGCGGTGACCCGGAATCGAAGAAAGCACAATCTGGACAACGTTTAGGTAATGGCGGACCAGGTTATACAATACCTTCCGAAATCAATCCTAAATATTTTCATGAGAAAGGTGCGTTAGCAGCAGCGCGTTTGAGTGATCAGCAAAATCCATCGAAGGCGAGTAGTGGATCACAATTCTATATTGTTCAAGGCGTAACAGCAAATGAAGATGAGCTCAAGACTGATCAGATGAAATTGGATCAAGCCATGGGACGATATTTTCAAAATCCAGCGAATAAGGCAACCTATGATTCAGTGATTGTAGTGTATCAATCAGGTGATGTGAAGGCATTTCAAAGTCTGGTTATGAAATTGAAACCACGAGTTGAAAAAGAGACCGGTATAAAAACCGACAGAGAAATTTCACCCGAGAAAGTGAAAGCGTACTCTACAGTTGGCGGTACACCAGGGCTTGATGGGGAGTATACCGTTTTTGGAAAGGTAATTAAAGGCCTTGATGTGATTGATAAAATTGCAGCTCAGCCAGGAGATCAAGCCAATCGCCCATCAGAAGATATTCGAATGACGGTAACAGTGGAGGAGTTGTCGCGAAAGAAAATAGAGAAGCTTTATGGATATCAATTTCCTGAAAATAAATAATCGAACGCATTAATAGATCAAATGAAAATTCTCGTCACCGGATCAAATGGTTTGTTAGGTCAAAAGCTTACCAATCTTTTGCAAAACGAAAAATCAATTTCGTTTATCGCGACTGCGAGAAGTAAATCCGTTTTGCCCATTACACATGGAACATTTCAGCCATTGGATATTACTGACCCATCACAAGTAAATCGTGTGATTGATGAGACAAAACCGGATGTGGTTATCAATACTGCCGCAATGACACAAGTTGATCAGTGTGAAACGGATCGTGAAGCATGTTGGAAAGCAAACGTAACTTCCGTTGAAAATCTTATTGATGCATGTGCAAGGAATGGGGTACACCTCGTACATGTATCAACTGACTTTGTATTTGATGGAACATACGGACCGTTAGATGAAACTGCAAAACCTAATCCCGTCAATTATTATGGACAAAGTAAACTGGCTGCTGAAGAACTTCTGATCAAAAGTTCAATTAGCTGGTCAATCTTGCGAACGGTTTTAGTTTACGGAATCACTGAAGATATGAGTCGATCAAATATTGTGTTGTGGGTAAAAAATAGTGTAGAGCAAGGAAAAACTATTCAGGTTGTGAATGACCAATGGAGAACACCAACACTGGCTGAAGATCTTGCCGTGGGTTGTTACCTCGCAGCGAAGACTAAAGCAACGGGCATCTATCATATTTCCGGAAAGGATTTTCTTAGTCCGTATGATATTGCCATTGCCACAGCTAACTTTTTTAAATTGGATAAATTGCTAATCAAGCCAACTGATTCAACACAATTCAAACAACCCGCACAGCGCCCACCAAAGACGGGATTCATTATTGATAAAGCACGCAAAGAACTTGGCTATGATCCCCATTCATTTCAGGAAGGATTGGCTGTCTTAGCAGAACAAATACATTAAATTTAATCGATAAGGTATTCTTAGTGTCTTCTTCGTGACTTAGTGTCTTTGTGGCGAATGTATTTTGCCACAAAGTCTCAAAGACACTAAGGTTCACGAAGAAATTGATTTACCTACCACAGATTTCTTTATAAGAACAATATGAACACGTTTTCAAAATTGTTGTCTGATCGAACGGTTGATCAGGATTGAAGAGTTCCTGTAATAATGTATTGAGATGTAGTTCAAATTCAGGCAGCAAATCGGTTACATCTTCCAGTCGTTGTTTATTTAGATAAAGACCGAATTCAAAATCATTTCTAAAAATATCTTTTCGATTGATAAGCCCAGGTTGAATTTTTGTCTTTGATGATGCTGTGGATAAATTGGAATTTCTCTTTGCATAGACCAAAGCATAGAGCATTGCTTGAAAGGCTGCTTTATTTCGTTTTTCGTTATTGCGATCGAAGAGCGATTCAATACTAGTAAAGACATTTAGATCGCTTCCCGTTTTATAATCCAAAATACGAATGGTATTTTCTTTTCGATCTGCACGGTCAATCTTTCCGCCTAAAATGATGTTCAGTTTTTTGTCGCGTTGCGGAACACGGACATTGGTACTGAAATTATTGACTTCCAGGAATTCAATGTTGAATGGAGTATGCTTTTTATCTTTTGCTAAAACTTGAGTAGCCAGTTTTTTTACCATTTCTTTCACCACAAGTTGAAGGCCGTTGTAATTCATTTTCTTTTGATCGGCCAAATGAAAATGTTCACGGAATGATCTTTCAATATAGTAGTCGAGTTTCTCACTCAGGTTAGCAAAATGCTCTTCTCGCACAGACCAGTCACCTGATGGTGATTTGAGATCGAGGTAGAACAACTCCATTACGCGGTGAAAGATATTTCCGAATATGCGGGCATCCGCTTCTTCTTCCACTTTTTCTGGTTCTTTCAATTCAACTAAATGTCTAAAATAGAACTTCAATCGACATTCGATATAGGTATTGAGCGTTGAAGGTGTAAGAGCTTTGCCGAAGTATCGTTCAAGTTTTTGTAATACATCAGGTTTCTTTTCAATCGTTATGGGCTCCACCTGATTTACCTGCACAGGATTGTACAAAATCTTTCGATCGTGTTTCCAACCTGTTTCATAAATGAGTTGATAGAGGTATCGACTCATTTCACCCGTACCTAACTTATCAGGTTCAGTGTTATAATAGAGATCTACTTTTTCAGCACGTTGTAATAAACGATAAAACAGATAGGCATACATCGCGTCCTGATGTTCGGATGTTGGAAGTTTGTATGCTCGCCTGATGGTGTGAGGAATGTACGAACCTTGTTTTGGTGCAGCAGGCCATAAGCCTTCATTGAGTGAAAGAACAATCACATGATCAAAATCAAGATTACGGGTTTCGAGTACACCCATAATTTGCAAACCTTCTAATGGTTCACCAGTAAATGGAACTTTCTCTGCGCGAATGATCTGACGGAACATGCGTTGCTGCATGCGCAGTTCCATTGGTTCGCTTACATTCAATTCATCCACACGCGACAACACACGATGAAAATGAAATGCAAATTCTTTTTCCATGAAGCCATCGGCTTCATCTGATGTAGCAAGTTCTTGTATGATGGTCAATACATACTTTAAGAAATTCTTTGGCTCGATTGCTATAAAGATTGATTGTATAATTTGATCAACCTCCGAATTTGTATTTGCAGATACATTGCTTTTGAAGAATGAAGGTGCAATGTTTACCTGATTATTTTTTAATATCTCCTCAATCCATGATAAACCTCGCTGGCCTAACCTTGCTTTAAGGTAGGGATGACGAAGTACTGCCAATACGTAACGATGGTAGAATTCTTCTTTTCTCTTATGGAGATGAAGTTCAAAAAGAAAGTCGATGAGAGAATAATACGGTGTGTTAACCAATGGATATCCCATAGTAACATTTATTGCTCGTAATGCTGGAGGAAGTGCATACAATACGGGTAGCAATAAACTTTCATCCGGAAGAACAATAACCGTGTGTTCGATCTCTGTTGATTGCCCATTTTTCTTGGAGGCGATTAAATCTTCCAGTTGTTGTGATAGAAGTTTAGGTTGGCCTGCACGTTGCGGTACACCAAGAATATTTATTTCTTTTGATTGTCCGAGTAATGATGGAGCTGTCTCCTGAAACGTTTTCCCCAGAATAGTTTTTTTGCGATACTCACGAAAGAAGGTTCCGGCTTCTCTATGCTCTTCTTTAACATAGAATTGATCTTCATCCCAAAATACTTTTGCATTCTGGTATTGAACAAACCAGGTGATGATTTTTTCTTCTGCTGTTGTAAGTGCATTGAACCCGGCAAACACAATAGCATGATTTGTTTTGGCAGCTGTTCCCTGAAAAGATTCTGCTACCTCTCGCTGGATCATTCCGGCATATCCTTTTTTTTCCTGTAAGAGGTTGGATTTGAATTCATGGTAAACGCCATGTAAATTCTGCCAGAGCTTTAAAAAACTTTTTTTACTATCGGAATCACTGAATGAAACGTTTTGCCAAAAGTCTTGAAGAAATTTCTTTTGTTCTTCTGTGAGGTAATCAAAATAGTCATCCAGTTCTTTTTGGTTGCTGAGGTCGCGGAATAAACCTTCAGCATTTACCATGTATTTATCCAGCTCATCAAAATCGCGAAGCAGCATTTCTCCCCAGAAGTAAAAGTGATCTAAACTTTCTTCCGAATGCGTGACCTTTTTAAATGCCCGATAAAGCGAAACGATGAGTGAAAGCTTATCGGCCTCTTTAAGTTCTGAAAATGAAGAGATAAATTCTTCAATGCTCAATACATTGGGTGCCCAGCGGGGTGTGGTTAAGTTTTCTGTCAGTGCTTTACGGAAATAAAGAGCAGCCCTGCGGTTTGGAAAGACAACGGTAAGATTTTCCCAATCGGGATAATCTTTTACAATGGTATCGGCTACTTCTTGAAGAAATGTTCTCATGGATAACTACAATGTGAAAAGTAGTTAAAATAAGATTCTGACTCAGCATTCGCGAGTATTTTCTTTGGACACAAAGTCTCAAGGGCACAAAGGAGCCACGAAGAATTAGTCTAAGAGATTATTTCGAAGGCGCTTTTGTAGAAACCTTTTTGTTGTACGTAATCTATCAAGTCACTGTAAAAAGTATGTGACCCCAATGTAGCACTATCCCCAATCATAATGAGTTTCTTCCGGGCGCGGGTCATCGCCACGTTTGTTCTTCTAATGTCTCCCAAGAACCCGACTTCGCTTTTATCGTTGCTGCGTACAAAGCTGATGGCTATTACATCGCGCTCTTGTCCTTGAAAGGCGTCTACCGTGTTAATAGTTATCAATCGGTGTAAAGGTTCAAAGACAGATGATGCTTCGGCTAATTTGTGAAGGTAGTCTACCTGTGCACGATAGGGTGTTATGATACCAATAGTAATGTTCTTATCAATCCATTCTTCAGTACCAATGCTTTCAACTAACGCTTCTACCAGGTTGATCAAGAGTCTTGCTTCGTCCTCATTCAACCGGCTTAATGTTTCGGGATCTTGTTCTTCATTATAACCACAACCTGCTGTATCAATAAATTCAACTGGAATTTCATTAGGTTGAAGAAGACTTGCTTTTACAGATTCGTGCGCAACCAATTCATCTTTGTAAAAATACATTGAAGAAAACTTCATGATGTCTTCGTGCATCCGGTATTGCACTTGCAACATTGACGATACCTGTGGTTGCTTAAGAATACCCTTTTCGAAAAGTGTTTTATCTAAACCGGCACGGGCAGCTTCATTCGATTTGATAGTAGGAGGGAGCTGTTGGTGATCACCTGCAAAAATAATTCGCTGCGAGCGAAGGATAGGAATCCATGAAGCAGGTTCTAAGGCTTGCGCTGCCTCATCTATAAAAGCAGTTTTAAATCGCTTCCCACGCAATACTGGGTGTGATGATCCTACTAATGTAGAACAGATGACTTGCGTTTTATTTAATAGATCGGTTACAATATAAAACTCTAATAAATCTGCATCTGCTTTTAGTGCTTTTGATTCTTGCACTAATTGTTTACGCTCTTGTCTTTCATCGTAACCAAAATTACGTTTGAACTTGTAGGCTTTACTTTTTACCTGCTCCATCTTTTTTCGGAGAGCACGTAGTTCATTATACTGACTATGGTCAGCAATGCGGGCATCTAATGTTTTGCTCAAGGATTGCTCTGTTACGCGAGCCGGATGACCAATGCGCAATACATTAAGTCCTTGTTCACTTAATTTATCGGCAAGTAAATCTACTGCTGCGTTACTTGGTGCGCATACCAAAACTTGCAGCTCTTCTTTCACCACTTGTACAATGGCTTGTACTATCGTTGTGGTTTTACCGGTTCCCGGAGGACCATGGATAAAACCAACATCATCCGTACACAGGATTTTATCTAATGCATTCTGCTGACTTTCATTTAGAAATGAAGTGTTTATCCGATTTGTTTTCTCTTCATTGGAAACTTCTCTCTTTTTACTTTTCTCATCCCCTAATAGAATCTCCCGAATTGTAGCAACACGAGTGCCATCCGCTTTCATGACCTCTTTCAATGCGAATTCCATTTCGCGGTAACTCATCTCATCGAACATAACATCTATACCGAGCAGGCCATCGTTAACCCACTCTGGTAAATCTTCACCATTTAAGGTAATGACCATTACGTTGTCACGTACATAATTCACCACGCCATTGATATGGTTCCGTTCTGGTCGGCCAGATCCATTTGAAAATACACTTACTGATTTTCCACTTTGAAAAGCGTGAGGTTGTTCGAGATGGGTTGTGCGTTCGATCTCAATTAAAAGTCGTTCGCCCGTACCGATGTAATCACGTTTGAGTTTAACAGGATACCATGTAGTTCCTTCTTGTGTCCGCTGACTTAATGATCGCAATAAAACTTTCTGACGATAGTAATCCAGATCAGCTTCACGTTCCAGTTTTAGGAGCTCAGCGGTTTTTTGAAGTTGCTGGATGGAAGTCAAGGAAGTTGAATGTTAAATGTTAATGGTTCCAAGTTCGAGGTTCCAAGTTCAAAGTTTTTGGAAGGCATCAACAACCTGAAAGACATGAACAAGTTTAATTAATATAATACGATTAACAATTAACCGATAACAATTAACTAATTCGCTTCACCGTAACAGTAGTCTTGCAAGTAGCCACCCGCATCATCGATTCCATTGGCAAAGGCTTTATTAAGACAACGACAGCCTTCCCCAAAATCTTCCTTCTCTACTAATGCAGCACCTTTATAATATAACAATGTTGCGTTAGCGGGTTCAAGCTTCAGGCCTTTGTTAATGTAGTTAAGTGAAGCATCGTACGCTTCTTCTTCCAGACAAATCGATCCGGCATACAAATAGGTTTGAATATTTGTTGGATACTGCTCGATAGTCTGATCAAAAATAATAAGAGCACTATCAGAATTTTCCAAATAGTAAAATGTTAAACCTAGGTATCCCTTTAAATCCGGATCATCCTCAATGGATAATAATTTCCGAATATCTTGTTGAGCTTCTTTGTACTCTTCTGACTCCATCAGCACAGACAAACGCCAGCGAAGTAATTCAACACTTTCCGGACGTTCAGTGAGCAATGTATTTAAATCGACTAACAGCGCATCAGTGTCTCCCAATCCCTGATTTACATAGAGGCGCAAAATTCTCGCTTGCTCGTTTTGAATCCTCTTGAGGTATCGGTTTAAATCCGCCAGAGCTTCATCGAATCTTTTCAGCGTGTAGAAACAATAAGCGCGTTTGTATAGAATGCTAAACTCATCATCACTTTTGAATTTCGATTTCTTTACAATCTTAGAGTAGAGATTCAGTGCACCTTCAAAATCTTGTCGGTCTAATAATGTATCGGCTTTTATTTCAAGTGCTGCGTTTACTGCTTGCTTGGATTGACCGAACATAAAAAAAGGACTCGTCACCAAAATGATGACGAGTCCTATGCTGTACTTAATCCTTTTCATTTCTTCCATCACACTTCTCCCTCAGACTAACACTAAAATTTCAATATGCCTTAGCGGCTATTACGCTTACGATCGTTTTCGTTCAAATAGATTTTACGCAAACGAATTGACTGAGGTGTTACTTCAACATATTCATCAGCCTGAATGTATTCCAACGCTTCTTCCAAAGTATGTTTCAATGGAGGAGCGATTTTCATTTTCTCATCTGAACCAGAAGCACGCATGTTGGTAAGTTTCTTCGTCTTGGTAACGTTGATCACCAAGTCACCATTACGGCTATGTTCACCAATTACCTGACCTTCGTAAACTGCTTCACCTGGGTTGATGAAGAATTTACCACGATCCTGCAAGTTGTGTAAGCTGTATGCAATCGCTTCACCTTGTTCCATAACAATCAATGAACCATTGATACGACCTGGAATTTCTCCTTTGTAAGGTTGATATTCTTTAAAACGGTGAGTTACTACAGCTTCACCAGCCGTAACGTTCAATAAATAATTTCTCAAGCCCATGATACCTCTTGAAGGTATAAGGAATTTCAAAATCATACGATCGCCCTTAGGCTCCATGTTCAACATTTCACCTTTGCGCATCGATACCGTTTCAATTGCCTTACCAGCAACAGTCTCTGGTAAGTCGATAGTCAATTCTTCAACAGGCTCTGATCTAATGCCATCAATTTCGCGGAAGATAACCTGAGGCTGTCCAATCTGTAATTCGTAACCTTCTCTGCGCATCGTTTCGATTAACACAGACAAGTGAAGTACTCCACGACCAAATACAATGAAACTATCAGCGGAACCCGTTTCACCCATGCGAAGAGCAAGGTTCTTTTCTAATTCTTTTTCCAAACGCTCACGAACGTGGCGGGATGTTACGAACTTACCTTCTTTTGCATAGAACGGTGAGTTGTTAATAGTGAATAGCATACTCATAGTAGGTTCATCAATAGAGATGGCCTTCAATGCTTCTGGCTTTTCAGGATCAGCAACAGTATCACCAATTTCAAATCCTTCTATTCCAACTAATGCACAAATTTCACCGGCATTTACCTCTTCTACTTTCTTCTTATCGAAGCCTTCGAATATGTAAACCTCTTTTATTTTGGTCTTGCTGATCTTGCCATCACGCTTTACCAATACAATGTTTTGTCCTGGTTTAACAGTACCTCTTTGTACACGTCCAATAGCAACACGACCGATGTAAGCTGAGTACTCAAGTGAAGTAATCATCATTTGAGTTAAACCAACATCCACCTTAGGTGCAGGAATGTGTTCAATAACACCTTCAATCAATGCATTAATATCTTCTGCTGGTGTTTTCCAATCCTTGGCCATCCAGCCATTTTTGGCAGAACCGTAGAAGGTTGGGAAGTTAAGCTGCTCTTCTGTTGCATCTAATGAAAACATAAGCTCGAATACTTGCTCATGTACTTCATCAGGAGTACAGTTTTTCTTGTCAACTTTATTGATAACCACAATTGGCTTAAGACCCAATTGCAATGCTTTTTGCAATACGAAACGAGTTTGAGGCATCGGACCTTCGAAAGCATCAACCAATAGCAAACAGCCATCGGCCATGTTCAAAACGCGTTCTACTTCTCCACCAAAGTCACTGTGGCCAGGAGTATCAATAATGTTGATTTTATAATCTTTGTAACGAACGGCAACGTTTTTGGCAAGAATGGTGATACCACGCTCGCGCTCTAAATCGTTGCTGTCCATGATCAGCTCACCGGGAGTCTCATGGTCTTTAAAAAGGTGGCCTGCATGTAAAAGTTTATCCACAAGCGTAGTTTTGCCGTGGTCAACGTGCGCTATGATAGCGATGTTTCTGATCTTATTAACCTCCATAATACCTCGAAATTCTTTAAATTTTTGAATTGAGGCGCAAAGATAAGTTTTTTACCCGGCTAATGACTATGAAGGCTGAAGGTTTAGTAAAGAGTATAAGCGGATCAGAATTCAAATGCCTGATTGACCAATAATACCGAATGAATTTTGCCAATGAATTGCCCCAACGAAATATACTGATTGTCTTTTAACGAATATCCAGTGGTTTCTTTTGTGTCAGGATTAACGATCCAATATTCCTGAACGCCAAATTTTTCATAGAGTGTCTTTTTGGTAATTGTATCGTGTTCAGAATTTCCGGGGGAAAGCACTTCGATGAGTAAATCTGGTGTTCCGAGTATTCCTGATCTTTCGATGATACTATTCCTTTTGGTTGAAATGAAAATAATATCGGGTTGAACCGCATTGGAATGATTATCTAAGTAAACATCACAAGGGGCAAAAAAGACCTCTCCCAGACCATTTTGTTCAACAAATGAAGAAATGGCAAATGAAAGATTTCGGATAACTCTCTGATGAAAGGGATATGGTGCGGGTGACATATAGATTGTTCCATTGATAAGTTCTGCTAACGTGCCTTCGGGAAGCATCTGAAATACTTCCATAATCGTGCGGGGAGGTGTTTTGATCGACTGCATATTTAAAGGTACAATTCAATAGCTATCTGTGCAATCCAGTTTGCCACGAATGCACGAATGAAATCCATTTATCAGTATTTATTCGTGCATTCGTGGCAAATCATTTATTACAAATTACAACTTGAATCGGAGGAATGTTCCCATCGGAAGGTCTTTGCCTTGTGCTGATTTTAAAAAGAATTCACCGTATTCCGGATTCTCTATTTTGAAATGAGTTTTCGCGACATTCAATCCAACTAATGCTGAAAGTCCGATGGCATACATATTCAAAACGAAGAAGCTGTTTTTCTTTTCAAGCAACTCACTTGCCATGGATATGATTTCATCAAGTTGTTCTTGTAGCGTCCATTTTTCTCCTTCTGGTCCGCGGCCATAGGGAGGAGGATCCATAATTATACCTTGATATTTATTACCACGCTTTAATTCCCTGCGAACGAACTTGAATGCATCTTCATATACCCACCGAATGTCGGCCAGATTATTCAGGCGCATATTTTCATTGGCCCAATTCAATCCGGGACGTGATGCATCACAATGAATTACTTCTGCGCCAGCGGAGCGCGCCACAACAGAAGCCGCACCTGTATAAGCAAACAAGTTGAGCACTTTTGGTTTTTCTGCTTTCCAATTGTTGATGGTATCGTAAATGAAATTCCAGTTGTTGCCTTGCTCTGGAAAAATTCCAACATGACCAAAGCCGGTAAGCGCAAGACGAAGCGTTAGGTTTAAAGAATTGTAATTGTATTTGATGTTCCAGCTTTCGGGCATGGATGGATTTTTTGACCAGCCGCCTTTTACATCATCTGTAAATCGAAACTTATCGGTTTGCTCGCGTACGAATTTGCCGTGTGCTTTTTTCTTCCATTCACTTTCATCCAACGATTTGCGCCAGATGGCCTGCGGCTCAGGACGAATCAAAATGTATTCTCCGAATCGCTCCAGCTTCTCGAAGTTACCGCTATCGAGCAATTCATATTCGGTCCAGGATGAAGGATAGAGTAAATCCATGTTATCGAGAATAAACCACGGGCAAATGTGTTAAATTAAAATTAATTTTTTGCATAAATTATTCTATTCATTTTTTGAATGGTAATTTTACTAAACAAAGTTTGGGCTATTATGAAAAAGCTATTCATTCTGTTATTCTTCGTTAATGGTTTGGTGTTATTAGAGTCTTGTTGTGGTTTTGGTGAGAATTGGCCTGAGCATTTTGATTGGGAAGATATCCATTTAAATACCTATGATAAAAAACACAACAGAGTAGTGAGCTTGAATCAAAAGATAGCATTTGATTCGGTGTCGTTTAATTTTAGCATCGACCAAATACTTCTTGCAAGTCGCCCTTCAGCCAGTTCATCTTTGTTAGCATGCGAGCCTCCTCTCCCCACGTCTATTCGATCAATTGATGAAATTAAGATTATGAGTTCGAACGATTTCATCGCAGCGTCAAAAACCTACACTGCTAATTCGGATTTAACTGAGCTGTTCTTTGTGTATGATTTTTCTCCTGTTTCTGTACTTATTTCGAATTCGAACCTCTCTAACTACTTTGCTTTTAGACTAAATACACGCCCTAAAGGAGAGCAACAACACGAGTTTAAATTTAGTTTTAAACTGGATGACGGGCGTGTGTTTGAGGAAAGTACCAACTTGCTTCTAATACACTAGGAGTTCTAAGACTTATGATTTAAAGTTTTGATTGAATTGCAAAGTTCAAGCCTGACGGTTAGTGTTCAACTTTGAACTTTAAACTTTAAGCTCTAATCTTACGCTATGCACGTTTTAATCACCAGCACGCAAAATCCAAAAATCAAAAGCTTGTTATTGCTGGAGAAACCTCGTGAGCGTAAAAAGCAATCCGTTTTTGTTGTGGAGGGAAAGAAGGAAGTGATGTATGCTGTTGAGGCAGGCTATAAAATTCAAAACATTTTTTTTTGCGAGGAGATTACTTCTGCTCAGGAGTTGATCGATTTGAAATTAAGCGACCGGCTTCTCATTCCTGTATCACGCGAAGTGTTTGATAAAATTGCTATTCGCGAAAGTTCAGGTGGCATGATTGCCGTGGCGGAGCAGAAGTCACACTTGCTTAGTGATATTGTGTTAAAGAACAATCCGCTTTTATTGATTTTAGAAGCCGTTGAAAAACCGGGAAATCTGGGAGCCATTTTGCGTACGGCAGATGCTGCTGGAGTGGATGCCGTAGTTATTTGCGATCCACAAACTGATTTTTACAATCCGAATGTAATCCGATCGAGTGTGGGCTGTGTATTCACCAAGCAACTTGCTTCGGCAACATCAGAGGAGACTATCGATTGGCTAAAGAAAAATAACATCCATATTTTCTGCACCTACCTTCAGGCATCCAAACCCTATTACAAAATCGATTTCACTGTGCCAACAGCCATTGTTATGGGCACAGAAGCCACCGGACTTTCAGATGCTTGGGTGAAAAATTCAACTGCCAATATTATCATTCCCATGCAAGGCGCAATCGACTCCATGAATGTATCTACGGCCGCAGCCGTTGTTATTTTTGAAGTGCTAAGACAGCGAGGATTTAAGGCTTAATTTTGCTACATTCGCAGTGGAGCCCAAATTCATGGAAAAGATTCCATTGCCTTTATTGAACCATCAAGATGAAAAGTTTTTGAATGCGTTGGCGGAAGCTTACCGCCTTCAAGAGGCGATTATTGGAACCACCGAGCTCTCCATTATTTCTACCACCACCAAAGGAATAATCACCAGTTTTAATAAGGCTGCAGAAACGTTGCTCGGATATAGTGCTGAAGAAGTAATCGGCAAAGTTACACCGGCATTATTTCATGATCCCGAAGAAGTAATTAAACGATCAGCGTATTTAAGCGAAGAATTAGACAGAGAAATAATTCCAGGATTCGAAACGTTTGTAGCCAAGGCGCGAATTAAAAAAATTGCCGATCGCAATGAGTGGACGTATATACGAAAAGATCAATCTCGATTCCCGGTCTTACTTTCTGTAACCGGATTGTGGGAAGAGAATACCTTGATTGGTTATGCTGGCATTGCTACCGATATTACGGAATCCAGAAAAAAAGAAGAACTGTTAAAAAAATCGGAAGCGCACCTTCAGGCTTTATTAAACTCCATTGATGACATCGCCTTTGAAATCAGTCGCCAAAAAATTTATACTAACATTTGGACGAAAAACGATCAACTTCTGATCGTGACCCCTCGCACAGAATACATTGGTAAAAAAATTAGCGATATACTGTCTGGGGAATTGTTAACGCAATTTGATTTGGCAATTGATTCTGTTTTTGAAACCCATCAGCCACAATATCTGGAGTATTCTATTCCGAATACTGGCCGTTGGAGTTCGGCCAAAATCTCTTATATCGATGGCGAGAAGATTTTAATGCTCGTTCGGAATATCACCGAAAAGAAGAATGCTGAAATCGAGTTAGCGAACAGTGAGAGTAAGTTTCGGGCCATGGCTGAAAATATTCCGGGGGCCATTTACCTCTGTCACAATGATGAAATGTATTCGATGATTTATCTGAATGACAATGTAACCCAGATTACAGGTTACAGAGCAGATGAATTTATTTCGAACAAAGTCAACTTTGTTCAACTGTATCATCCGGATGATAAAGTTTACATTTTTAGTCTGGTTGAAAAAGCGTTGAACGATCATGTTAGTTTTCAATTAGAATATCGCATTAAGCATAAGTCAGGCGAGTGGCGGTGGCTGGAGGAGGTAGGCACTGGAGTTTATAACAAAGACACACTTGTAATGATTGAAGGCTTCATAAGTGATATTACACCACGAAAGCTGGCGGAAGAAGAGCTGAGACGCATGGCGGACGAGAACTCCCGGGTCTTTAATAATTCAGTTCATCTTAATTGCGTTGCCAACTTTGATGGTTATTTTGTAAAACTTAATCCGGCTTGGGAAAAAACGCTGGGATGGACAATAGACCAACTGAAGTCGAAGCGTGTACTCGAGTTTATTCATGATGATGATGTAGAGCGAACCGCCAAGGCTTTTGCCCACATCATTGCAGGTAATACATTTACTACGAATGAAAACCGTTACCGATGCAAAGACGGATCGTACCGCTGGTTGTTATGGAGTTCATCACCTGACATTAACCGGAAATTGATTTATGCTTCCGCCATTGATATTACAGAGCGGAAAAAATCGGAAGAAGAATTAGAACGATCAAAAACAAGTCTTGAAGTAGCGGCACTTGAGCTCCAGGAGCAAAATCGCCAACTGGATGATTTTGCTCATATCATTTCTCACAATATGCGCTCGCCTATCGGTAACATTACTGCCCTGATTGGTTTGTTGAATGAAAAAAGCAGCATGGAAGATTATCAACTTATTTTAAGAAAGTTGAATGACGTTTCAGGAAACCTGAAAGAAACCATGAACGAGCTCATGGAAACACTCAAAGTTAAAAAGAATACCGATGTTGTACAGGTTGAACTTCAGTTTCAGGAAGTACTTGATAAGGTAATTCAATCTCTTCAAGGTGAGATCATACAAACGTGTGCTATCGTTCAATCCGATTTCAAAGCATCTTCCTTACGCTATTCAAAGACTTATCTCGAAAGCATTTTTCAAAATCTCATCAGTAATGCTATCAAGTATAAGACAAGGAATCGAACACCTGAGATTGTTATTCGCACGGTTCAACTTGAAAATGCTATTGAGATGAGCGTAAGTGATAATGGTTTGGGGATTGATATGAAGCAATATGGCGATAAGCTTTTCGGGCTCCATAAAACATTTCACGAACACAAAGAGGCACGAGGAGTAGGGCTATTTTTAGTGAAGACTCAGATTGAAGCGTTGGGAGGATCTATTCATGTTGAAAGTGAAGTGGATAAGGGTAGCACGTTTATCATTCATTTTGCTCAATAATATTCTCCATAAATTTTGATACCACTCTATTTTCTTTAATGGAAGGTTAGGGTTAGCGTTATGCTTTTTATTACTTTCAATACATAAACAATATCATATTATGCTAAAGACCTTTCTCTTGTGTTTAACTATTACGGTTGCGACTGCGCAAGAAACTCGCCTGTTAAGGCAACCTGATATCAACAACAATCAAATTGTATTTGCCTATGCGAACGATCTTTGGATTGTTGGCAAATCAGGAGGAAATGCTGTGCGACTAACCAGCTATCAAGGCTCTGAATCCAACGCAAAATTTTCACCAGATGGAACAACCATTGCATTCAGTGGACAATATGGTGGCAACACCGATGTGTATATCATTTCCGTAAATGGAGGAGAACCCAAAAGGCTGACCTGGCATCCGAGTGCTGATATTGTTAGAGGCTGGAGTCCGGATGGCAAAGTTATTTTCTCTTCGAATAGTGAAAGCGTTCCGTATGGAAGTACGAAGCTTTGGGCGATTGGGGTAAATGAATCCATGCCGACTGCGCTTCCCATGCCACGAGCCAATAGAGGAGAATATTCCCCTGACGGAAATTTCTTTGCTTATGAATATGTAACACCCTGGGATGAAGAATGGCGCAACTATCGTGGTGGACAAAATCGACCTATTTGGCTTATCAATCTGAAAGATAATTCGCTTAAGAAGTTGCCTTGGGAAAATAGTCATGATATGCAGCCAGTTTGGATGGGAGAGCAAATTTATTTCTTATCCGATCGGGATAATACAATGAATGTTTACGCATTTGAAGTGTCCACCAGCAAGTTAGAGCAGCTTACCTTTTTTAAGGAGTATGACGTAAAATGGTTAGGAAGTGGAGGTGAAGGTTTGATTGTGGAATATGGTGGTGACTTATATACGTTAAGCCCTTCGACTAAAAAGACAGAGAAATTAAAGATTGAAGTAAAGGGCGATTTTCCCTGGTTAATGCCGCATTGGGAAAATGCTTCTGATTGGCTTGCGAGTGCATCACTATCTCCCAATGGTGTGCGTGCACTTTTTGAAGCACGTGGAGAAATTCTTACTGTCCCAACCGACAAAGGTGATTATCGCAATTTAACAAATTCACCTGGAGCAAGAGATCATGATCCAATCTGGTCGCCTGATGGAAAAAGTATTGCTTGGTTCTCGGATGCCAGTGGTGAATATAGTTTGATGATTGCGGCACAAGATGGATTGACAAAACCACGTGAGATCAAAATACCATCGCCAACTTTTTATTATTTACCAACCTGGTCTCCTGATGGAAAATACATTGCCTTTACCGATAACCTTCAGCGGCTATGGATGGCAGAAATTACGAGTGGAAAGATTACATTAATTGATAAGGACAGTTTTCTTCATCCGGAAAGAACAATTAATCCCGTTTGGTCTCCTGATTCAAAATGGATCGCCTATGCGAAACGTTTGCAAAGTCAGTTTCATGTTGTGATGGCGTACTCTGTTGATCAGGCAAAATCGTTGCAACTTACCGATGGCCTTTCTGATGCCGTATCGCCAGCATGGGATGCCGATGGAAAATACATTTACTTTTTAGCGAGCACTAACCTCGCGTTGCTTTCCGGTTGGTTAGACATGAGTTCGCTTGAACGCCCAATTAGAAGATCGCCTTATATACTGATTTTAAAGAAAGGAGAAGCATCTCCGCTACTTCCTGAAAGCGATGAAGAGCGAGCAGAGAAAGAGGAGGCAGCGAAAGAGGATAAAGCGGATGCGAAATCCAATTTCAAGAAACCAGCCAAGACAGAAGAAGCTCCGAAGAAAATGACAGTTCAAATTGATCTTGATGGAATCAGTCAACGCATCTTATCATTGGATATGCCAGCGCGAGATTATTCCTATTTAGTAGCCGGTGAAGAAGGTGTTATTTTTCTTACCGAAACAATTCAACATCAGGACGGAGCCACGCTTCATAAGTATGCTTTGAAAGATAAGAAAGCAGAAGTCTTTCTTTCACCTGTCGTGTATTTTTCACTTTCTCAAAAAGGAAAGAAGTTAATGTATCGATCGGGCGGGCAATGGGGTGTGGTGGAAACTTCGGGCAAGCATGTTATTGGAGATGGAGTATTGAAAACTTCAGATGTTCAATTGAAGATTGATCCGCGCAAAGAGTGGAAGCAGATGTTTCGCGAAGCATGGCGCTATCAACGCGATTATTTGTATGTGCCCAATATTCATGGTGCTGACTGGAACAAAGTGTATTCTATGTATGCACCATTAGTAGATCACGCAGCGCACAGAAGTGATCTCACATACCTACTCGATATTCTCGGTGGAGAAGTTTCTATTGGTCACTCGTTTACTGGTGGAGGTGATAATCCATCTATTCAACATGTTAACATTGGTTTGCTTGGAGCCGACTATGAAATAGTGAATAACCGATATCGCATTAAGAAAATTTATAATGGTGAAAATTGGAATCCAGGTCTTCGTGCACCATTAAGTTCTCCAGGTGTTGATGTTTCGATTGGACAATACATTATGGCGGTTGATGGCAATGATCTGACCAGTGCTTCAAATCTGTATCAGGCATTTGAAAATAAAGCAAACAAACAAGTTCGACTTCAATTGAGCAACACACCGGATGGAAAAGATTCAAAGACCGTAACCGTTGTTCCAGTTGATAACGATTATGGCTTGCGTCTATTCAATTGGGTAGAGGGTAATCGAAGAAAAGTGGATCAGTTATCGGGTGGTAAACTTGCGTATGTGTGGTTGCCCAATACGGCTGAAGATGGTTATGAATATTTCAACCGCTATTATTTTGCACAGCAGGATAAAGATGGTGTTGTGTTGGATGAGCGTTTTAATGGTGGAGGTTTTATTGCCGATTATTTTGTTGATATCCTTAACCGAAAACTTCGCGGTTACTTTAACAACGTGGCGGGCGATCGCAAACCGTGGACAGAACCGCTTACCGGAATACATGGTCCGAAGGTGTTAATCATAAATGAAATGGCTGGTTCAGGTGGCGACATGCTCCCGTTCATGTTTAAGCAAATGAATATTGGTCCACTGGTAGGTACGAAAACCTGGGGTGGTCTCGTTGGTATTTGGGATACACCTAGTCTAATGGATGGTGGATACATCACTGCACCACGAGGAGGATTCTTTAATTTGAATGGCGAATGGGATGTAGAAGGTAAAGGCATTGCCCCTGATATTGAAGTGGAGATGACTCCGAAAGAAGTAATAGAAGGACACGATCCTCAACTTGAAAAAGCAGTAGAAGAAGCGATGCGATTGTTAAAAGCAAATCCAGTAAAACTTTTGGCGGAACCAGCACCACCCGTGAGAGTGATCAGACCAAAGCAATAGTGTAAATTACAAAGTCAATTATGTTTTTAGTTTTAATATAATTTTAAAGGTTCTCTTTTATATGCAAACCATTTCTATCCCCTCACCAATGTCAGATTCTGATCAGCCTCAGCATGTTGGTATTCCGTTTTATTTGTATGCAACTGTACTGTGCTCGTTGAGTATTATGATTGGACTGATCTGGGATATTTCCTGGCACATGAGCATTGGTCGCGATGGATTATTTTCTTCACCACACTTGGCAATTTACTTGGGTGGTGTAACTGCAGGATTATTTTCCGGATACCGTGTATTGAAAATTACATTTGCCGGAACTCCATTCGAGCGTGCAAAGACTGTGAAGTTCTGGGGTGTGTTTCATGCATCGCTCGGAAATTTGTTTTGCATTTGGGGCGCCATTGCCATGATTACCTCTGCACCATTTGACGATTGGTGGCACAACAGTTATGGATTGGATGTAACGATTCTTTCGCCTCCGCATACGGTCTTATTGTTAGGAATGATCATGATTCAGTTTGGCGCCATCATCAGCGTATTGGCGTATCAAAATCTGAATGCAGAGCATGTGCATCAGGCTCGTATTTCTCAAAGTGGATATACTTTCCTCTATGCTTTTTCAGCAGGATTCGTACTCACTATGATTTATACCATTGGCTCGGAATACCTATCCAGACATGACATGCATAGTGTATTATTCTATCAGGTAGCTTCTTTTATTTTTCCATTGTTCCTTGTAGCGTTTTCAGTTTCATCCAAATCAAATTGGGGAGCAACGTATGCAGCCCTTGTCTATACCGTTTTTCTAATGTTGATGAATTGGATACTTCCCTTGTTTCCGGCTACTCCAAAACTCGGCCCGGTACTTAATCCAATTACAACTTTTCAACCTTTTGATTTTCCATTACTGATTTTATTTCCGGCTATCGCTATTGATTTGATTACACGATATTCAAAGTATAACAGATGGTTGAATGTATTGTATTATGGAATTACCTTTCTGATTGTCTTCATTATTTTTCAATGGCCATTTGCCAATGTATTGATGGCCTCGAAAGGTCATTGGTTTTTTGGAACATCGAAATGGTATTTTGGCAGTGATCCCAATTGGGAATTTCGATATGCTTTTGGTGAATGGATGATCACAACAGGAACGGATTTAGTAATTGGTTTGGCAATTGCATTAGGTATTGCTATTCTCTCCTCCTTTATTGGTTTGTCGTGGGGAAACTGGATGAAAAAAATTGTGCGTTAATCTAAAGATGTTATGAAGAAAATAATTTTAAGTACACTCTTTATATGTTTCTCCATCCTGGCCGATTCACATATTGGCAGTCCGGGTGTAACCTTTGAAGGCAAGGCAGGGACGTATGGTGTGATGGTGTTGATTACACCGCCTGATGTAATTCCAGGGACTGCCATCATTCACATTTACACAAAAGGCGATGGCATAGAATCCGTCTGGGCAAAACCGGTTTATTGGTTTGCTGGAAGTAAGGGAACACCATCGGCAGATCAAATGCTACCTGTACCGAATGAACCCGGACATTATCAAGGTTTGGTTTGGTTAATGAATGCGGGAGCCTCCGGAATTGATTTGGAAATCAAAGGATCATCGGGCGCTGGAAATATTTTGGTTCCGGTAATGGCTGTATCGACTACACAACGTGAGATGCCATCATCATTAGGATGGATACTTTTTGCTTTGTGTGTTTTTCTGGTTGGGTTGATGGTCACCATTATCAGCGCAAGCGTAAGTGATGGATTGGTAAAACCAGGTGAGGACATCTCCTCAAGAGTACTGCGCAAGCGATGGATTGGTGCGGCAGTCAGTGCAGTTCTGTTAGTTTTGATTTTATGGGGAGGAAAATCGTGGTGGGATAGTTGGGCATCGGATTATAGACAATTTATGTATAAACCGCTTCAAGCTAGTTCAACCATTTCGCAATTGCGCGGACAAAATATGCTCGAACTTAAAATCGATACAACACCTCATGCGCAATTAAATTATACACGAAAACTTTCATATGTTATTCCGGATCATGGCAAACTCATGCACATGTTTTTAGTTCGTGCCGGAAGCATGGATGTGTTTGCGCATCTTCATCCGCAGCGAAGAGATTCGGCAACTTATATTACTTCATTGCCTCCATTGCCAAATGGAAAGTATTTAATCTTTGCAGACATCACTCGCCTCAGTGGATTCTCCGAAACCATTCCTGACACAATTGAAATTGATAGTAAAGTTCCAGCAACTTTAGTTTCGATGGATTCAATTTCTCTTAATAGAGATGATACCTACTTTACAACCAATCCAATCTCAACCTCTTCTTCCAATCTGAAAACAGATGATGGAATTATTGTATGTGGAAAACCAGGTGTTAAAACTTCGTTGCCTGATGGATCAATCGCCATTTGGGAACATAAAGCAAACGAGCCGTTTGTTGCCGGAAAATTGTATGAGCTTGCTTTTAACATCCTTGATGAAAATGGAAAACCAGCTGTACTTGATCCATATCTTGGTATGATGGGTCACGCTGTTGTGATGAAGGATGATGGAAGTGTTTACATCCATCTTCATCCGGTAGGAAGTTATTCGATGGCGTCACAGCAGGCGATGCTGAATCGTTTTGAAAAAGAAACCGGGCCAGTGAATTGGGAGAAACTTACAAGATCATCGGTCTTTATGGATAGCATCAATCAGGTTGTTGCAAATCTGGATGCTATGAGTGAAGACGATCGCAACAAAGTGTTGATCGGAAATATGAATCATGAAGTTGATGCTGAACATACGGAACATTCTGTTGTCACGTTTCCATATTCCTTCCCAATACCTGGAAATTATCGCATCTGGATTCAAATGAAACGCAATGGAAAAATTCTGAACAGCGCGTTTGATGCTGTTGTGGAATAACGAGGAATTATTGAATAGCTTAGAAATAAAAAAAGTCGTCTGATGGAATTTACCTTCAGACGACTTTTTGTTTAGAGATTAAATCAATACTTAATAATTATTATCTCCTCCTCCTTGTGCTTTACCTTTTCGTCCACTTCCCCAACCTGAATTAGAACTTCTTCTATTTCCTGAATTTCCGGAAGAACTTCCGCGACTCGTAGAATTTCCTGAACTACCTCCTCGATTTCTGGAATTACCAGAACCTTCACGATGTGGTGCACTTGAATTTCTTCTGCTGTTATTTCCGTTGTTGCGTTGTGTTGATTGACGTTGCGCAGGTTTTGGTTTGAACCCACCCACGTGTGTCATGTGATATGGTTGATCTTCAATAACAGGAAGAGGTTTACCGATGAGCCTTTGAATATCAATTAAAAACTCTCTTTCTTCTTCATCACAGAATGAAATCGAAATGCCAGCAGCTCCAGCACGACCTGTTCTACCAATTCGGTGAACATATGTCTCTGGCACGTTTGGTAATTCATAATTAATTACGTGCGAGAGTTCATCGATATCAATTCCACGTGCAGCAATATCAGTTGCTACCAATACGCGTGTTATTCTTGATTTGAAATTTGTTAACGCACGCTGTCTGGCGTTTTGAGATTTGTTTCCGTGAATAGCTTCCGCTTTTATGCCGGATTGCTGTAGGTCTTTCACTACTTTATCCGCACCATGTTTTGTGCGTGTAAAAACCAATGCCGTTTCAATAACGCGATCTTGTAGAAGATGGTGAAGTAATTTCTTCTTGTCTTTTTTCTCAAGAAAATAAACGGACTGTTGAATTGTGTTAGCGGTAGAAGAAACAGGTGTTACCTCTACTCTCACCGGATTGGTTAAGATCGTACTGGCCAACTTTGAAATCTCTGGCGGCATTGTAGCCGAGAAGAAAAGTGTTTGTCTCTTCTGAGGAATCTTTGCGATCACTTTTTTCACATCATGGATAAAACCCATGTCAAGCATACGATCGGCTTCATCCAACACAAACATTTTGATGTGTTGAAGATGAACAAAACGCTGATCCATCAGATCTAACAGTCTTCCGGGAGTAGCAATCAATATATCGACACCCGCGCGCAATGCATCGGTCTGAGGTTTTTGCCCCACACCTCCAAAGATTACCGTGTGTTTAATGCGAAGATGTTTTCCGTACGCTGCAAAGCTCTCTCCGATTTGGATAGCAAGCTCGCGGGTTGGAGTTAAGATTAATGTTTTAATTCCTTGTGGACCTTTTTTATAGAGTTCATCCTGATGAAGCAATTGTAAAATAGGAATAGCAAACGCGGCAGTTTTACCTGTACCGGTTTGGGCGCAACCCAACAGATCTCTTCTTTCCAACAAAACGGGAATTGATTGCTCTTGAATGGGCGTAGGCTTGGTATAGCCTTCTGATTGTAGAGCACGCATGATTGGCTCTATTAAATTTAATTTTTCGAATGACATTTTTTAATGTTTGTGCGATGCACGATGAGGTTTAATAACTAACGCCTCAGGGAAGACCGTAGCACGAAAGTGCTTTTTTACGTGAATTTCGAGGAGTAATGCACAAAGGTAGTCAATTAGTTGCAGAGCCCGTAATCTGATTGCAATTCAGTTCAATGTGGCCATTGAGTGTGATTTAAAACTTTTATAACCAAGCCAAACATATGATGCTTCATTCGGTCTAAGCCGATCAGTTTGGCATTGTTAATCGACCACTATCTTCGTGTTTATTTTTGTTAAAGAACAATATTCAATACACTCTATCGTCTCAAAAAAGAAAACCTCTATGCAAACCATCCTCGGAGCCAATGGCACTATTGCCCGCGAACTTTCAAAACATCTTCCTCAATACACCAATCAGATCAGGCAAGTCAGTCGCAATCCAAAAAAGGTAAATGCTTCTGATGAATTGGTAAAAGCTGATTTGTTAGACTATAAACAAACAGAAAACGCTGTTGCAGGAAGTGAAGTCGTTTATTTATTGGCGGGATTAAGATATGACGCAAAAACCTGGGCGCAGCAGTGGCCCATCGTTATGCGAAACACGATTGATGCGTGTAAGAAAAACGGAAGCAAGTTGGTGTTCTTTGATAATGTTTATGCATATGGCCAAGTAAACGGAACAATGACTGAAGAGACTCCTTTTAATCCGAATAGTAAGAAAGGAGAAGTGCGCGCTAAGATTGCAACTACATTACTCGAAGAGATAAAGCAAGGCAATCTTCAAGGTATGATTGTTCGCGCAGCAGATTTCTATGGACCAGGTGCGTTGTTGAGTTTAACGCACTCAACGGTTAACGAGCGATTGAAAGCCGGCAAAGGCGCACAATGGGTTGGTGATCCAAAGAAGATCCACACCTTTACCTATACGCCTGATGCTGGAAGAACGGTAGCAATAGCAGGCAATACACCTTCTGCGTATAACCAGACTTGGCATGCGTTGACAAGCCCTGAGAAAATAACAGGAGATGATTACATCCGCATGGCGTATGAAATTCTAAATAAGCAATACAAATCACCACAGGTGATATCCAAGTTTGGCGTGCGCTTGCTTGGATTGTTTATACCCGTGCTGCGTGAGTTTGTTGAGATGATGTATCAATTCGAAAATGAATATGTGTTTGACAGCACCAAGGCGGAGAAAGCATTTAGTGTCAAACCAACATCTTACAAGGAGGGTATCTTGGAAACCTTAAAATGATGTGAAGACTTGGTATTCAGGAGACCTCATAGATGCTTTGTTGACTTATCAAGGAAGCTGATTATGTGGTCTCTTTGGTTTCTACCATAATGCGATTTACTTTTAGTCGTATTTTACTGGCCCGCCCGCTGCATGGTAAATGTATTCTCTTTTCTTATCCCCGCATCAAGGGTGCCGCAACACCTTCGTCAATTGGTGTACATCACAAATATCCTTGCTCTTATTCTATCTGGGTTGACGTTTATTTTATTCTCTATACTTTTTTATTTCTTCGGTTGGGTTGCAAGTTTTAAGTTCATTATTTCAGTTGGTCTCATTTTTTTAGGAGTCATTTTTCTAAACAAAAGAAGTTGGAATGCAGGCAGACTCATTTTTTGCCTTGCACCAGTTTGGATGACCATCTTTATCACGATGTATGGAAAGACTATTAATTTTAACCAATCCTACATTGGCTATTTTGACAGTCGTCTAATTTTGGTGGCGACTACCATTCTGCCGGCAATTGTTTTTAGATTGAATGAGCGCGTCAAAGTTTCCATTTGCCTGGCATCTACTTTTATCTGTCTTGTGTTATTTGATCCTCTTCATAATCTGGTGGGTGTAGGATATTTTCAACGCGGATTTGATGCACGGGCATATTATTACATCAATTACATATCGCTGATCTCTTACTTTGTTTTGCTATTCGGAAGTTTAGTGCTCAAGTTTATCACCGAGCAAGCTGAGCAAAATACGTTTATACTGATAAATGAAAAAGATTCAATCAACACTAAGCTATCCGATCAAAATGTTCAACTTCTTCGGTTGAATGAAGAATCAGAGGCACAAAATGAAGAGCTGCAACATCAGAAAGATGAGTTGCTGCTAAGCCGCGAAATGTTACGGGAGGCCAATGAGTTGATCAGCGAACAACAGCAGCGGCTTGTTGTTTATAATACTCATCTGGAAAAGTTAGTAGAAGAGAAGAGCCAGAGTCTCCTTCACATCAATGAGGAGTTGGTAAAACATAACAACGAGTTAAGACAATTTTCCTACACCGTGTCGCATAATCTACGCGGGCCGGTTGCGCGGTTACTTGGCCTGTCGAACATTGTCAAGCGTTCACCAGAGGGTGAAGAACAAAAACATATTTTGGATTTCATCAGGCAATCGGCTATTGACTTAGATGCCGTTCTGAAAGATCTCAATCACATTATCGATATCCGGAATGAACTTTACAATGTTCGGGAAAAAGTAATGTTGGCAGACGAGTGGAATCGAGTGTTGAGTATTTTGAATGAAAATATAAAGCCGGAGTTTGCTATCGTTGGCAACTTCAATAATGCCCCCTTTGTATTTGCAATTCGTGCCATGCTGCACAGTATTTTATTTAATCTGCTGAGCAATGCCATTAAATATCGTGCTCCTGGTCGGTTACTTATAGTAGAGATCAATTCGCATATTAATGAACGGAATGAAGTGATTCTGGAAATCAGTGACAATGGATTAGGGATTGATCTGGCTACACAGAAGCAAAATGTATTTAAACTGTACAAGCGTTTTCACACCCACATTGGTGGAAAAGGCTTGGGACTTTTTTTAGTGAAAACGCAAGTGGAAGCAATGAATGGAAGTATTGAAATCGAAAGTCAATTGAATGTAAGCACACTTTTTCGGATTACATTGCCAACACCACCCTCTGTTGATAAGCAGATTTTTTTCGAGAGCGATGCAGCTCAATTATATTATGATGCCAATATTAATAACACGTTGTTGATATGGAAGCGAAATGTTAAAGGTTTGGATTACCGAAATGCCTTTGAGTCGTTATTGCAAACATTGAAGACGTACAATACCCCCGGTTGGATTGCCGATCTGCGTGAACAAGGAGAGGTTCAAGAAGAAGACCAGATTTGGTTTTTAACTCACATATTACCAGAGGCTGTACGACATGGATTGAAACGTATTGCTGCTATTGGATTCAAAGCCCCAATCCGTGAATCATATTACAACAGAATGATTACAAAGGTGGGAGAACTTGGTGTAGAACTTCGGGTTTTCACGGAAGAACACGAAGCACACTTGTGGATGCAAAGTTTTTTGCACGATACCTCATCTCAGAAATAGAATTTAGGGTACGGTTCTGAATTCAAGCATTGACATTGTTTCAATCTCGTTACTTTTGCATTCATGCCTGACTTTCCAGTTTTAGAGATTCTTTCACAACTAAATGAAAAGTTGAAAGATCACCCAGTAGTGATTTTGCAAGCTCCACCGGGTGCAGGTAAGTCAACGGTGCTTCCATTACATGTTATGAATGAGGCATGGCTTGGTGGAAAAAAAATAATCATGCTTGAGCCGAGGCGATTAGCAGCGCGATCCGTTGCCACGCGATTGGCTTCTCAACTGCAAGAAGAAGCAGGGCAGCAAATTGGTTATCGTGTTCGTTTTGAAAATAAGGTTAGCACCATCACAAAAGTTGAAGTGATTACAGAAGGTATTCTCACAAGAATGCTTCAATCGGATAATACTTTAGAAGGAGTGGGGTTGGTAATCTTTGATGAATTTCACGAACGAAGTTTGCATGCTGATCTTTCACTTGCATTGTGTCTTCAGGCACAAGAGGTATTGAGAAACGATCTTCGTATTCTCATTATGTCAGCAACTCTTGATGGTGAGGCATTATCTTCCAAACTGAATAATGCGCCAATCATCACATCATTAGGTAAACAATATCCGGTAGCGTTGAAATATTTTTCACATGATATCGATGCTCCGATATCGAATCGAATGATCAAAGCCATTCGTAAAGCAGTGGAAGATGAGAAGGGTGACATTCTTGCTTTTCTTCCAGGCGCAGGTGAAATTAATCGCGTGCAAAGTTTATTAGAGCAAGAGAATGTTCCTCTGCTCATTCATCCTTTGTATGGTGATCTTCCTTTTAAGAAACAGCAAGAGGCAATTCTTCCACATCCATCAGGTCAGCGAAAGATTGTTCTCGCGACTTCCATTGCAGAAACTTCTTTAACAATTGAAGGTATTCAAGTGGTTATTGACAGCGGGCTTTCCCGTGTTCCAAAATTTGATCCACGCAGTGGACTTACACGATTGGAAACGATTCGTGTTCCAAAAGATTCAGCCGATCAGCGTGCAGGTCGCGCGGGTCGGTTAGGTCCTGGTGTTTGTTATCGGTTGTGGAGTGAAGCAATACAAACGAATCTTTCACCTAGTAGGACTCCTGAAATTTTAGAAGCTGATCTCGCTCCACTCTTGCTTGAGCTTGGTCAGTGGGGTGTAAACGATGTTCGGGAATTAACCTGGATCACTTCACCTCCAGTGGGTGCTGTTAGTCAGGCAAAGGAACTTCTGCATCAACTGGGAGCACTCGAAGAAAATAAAATTACTTCTCGCGGAAAAGCCATGTTGCGATTACCGACTCATCCGCGGATTGCGCACATGTTGTTGGAAGCCGATCACGCATCACAAACAAAAGAATTTGTTTCGCTTGCAACAGATCTGGCTGCGGTGTTGGAGGAGCGTGATCCACTCGAAAAAGAATCAGGAGTTGATGTCGTGCTGCGCGTTGAGGCACTTCGCAAATGGCGCGATGGACAAAGGGTATTTGCCGATCGTGGCGTGTTGGAGCGAATTGAAAAACTTGCATTGAACTGGAGGAAGTTACTAAAGGCTGATGTGCGAAACTCTACCATAAATGACGCTGATGTAGGTAAGCTTTTAGTCGCAGCTTATCCGGAACGGATTGCTCAGCAAATTGAAAAACACAACGAGCGTTACAAATTAGCAAACGGAAGAATTGTAAAGTTGCCACAACACGATCCGCTCTTGCGTGAAACATGGTTGTGTGTTGCGCACTTGGATATGGGCAAGGGTGAAGGAAAGATTTTTCTCGCAGCCGTAGTTAATCTGTCTGATTTAAAAGCATTAGCTCACGAAAAAGAAATAGTCCGCTGGAACGATGAACGTGAGATGGTTGTAGGTTCGATTGAAAAACAAATCGGAAGCTTGGTATTAGAGCGAAAGTCTTCCGTAAAAATTTCCGATGAAGCACGAATAAAAATTTTATGTGATGTAATTCGATCAAAAGGATTGAAGATATTAGGTTGGAGTGAAGATCAAGAAGCATGGCAAGCACGTGTAATGAGTTTGAGCACCTGGCGTCCCGATGAAGGTTGGCCGGATGTTCCGGATGATAAATTATTAGAATCAATTGATGTCTGGCTTCCGCCTTTCTTGAATTCAATTACAAAGCAAAGCGAACTACTGAAGCTGGATATGAATGCTATTCTTACTTCTATATTGCCTTGGGAGTTGAATAATCGTTTGGATATACTTGCTCCATCACGGATAAAAGTTCCCAGCGGATCCATGATTCAGTTGAATTACCAATCCGATGGAGGCTCTCCTGTGATAGAAGTGAGGCTTCAAGAAATGTTTGGGCTATTGGAAACTCCAGTAGTCAACGAAGGAAGAAATAGAGTAACTCTGCACTTGCTTTCACCAGGCTATAAACCAGTGCAGGTAACGCAAGATCTCAAAAGTTTTTGGCAGACTACCTATCATGAAGTTCGAAAGACTTTGCGTATGCGTTACCCCCGACATCATTGGCCGGAAGATCCATGGACGGCCGAGGCGGTGAGAGGAGCAAAGAAGAGAGTTTGAAATTTGTTTTTACAACGAGCTTAAGTGTCGTGTGTACACGTGCAAGAGTTTGATTGCATTTTATCCGATTTTCAACCTATTGACTGTTTGGTAAGCACAAATAAAAAATCTGAAATTTTATAAACCTGTGGCTCATCAAAACAATTTGTATAAACAAACTGTTTATCTTTAGCTAAAATTGGAACTTTGACTATGAAAAAAATTCTTTCATTCCTTTTCCTTTCATTTAGTCTGTTGGTATTGTCAGATTGTAAGGACGGCAATGACCCGGTGGCAAAGATTACACCCTCGAATCTTGACATGGAGACAACCATTAGCACAGATGGATCCGGCTTGGTTACATTTCTGGCCACTGCTGCTGATGCGGTGAAATTTGTTTTTTATTTTGGAGAAGATTTGACTGCTGGTCCTGTAAATTCTACTGACGGTACAGCCACCTACACATACAAGCAATCTGGAACATATAGTGTTAAGGTACTAGCCTATTCTGGCGATGATCTTTTTATTGATTCAACATTAGAAATTACGGTTCAGGTAAACATTCCTGATGATGGGTATTCAACACCCGAAAGTTATGATGGGATGGTATTAGCTTGGCAAGATGAGTTTAGTGGAGATGCGCTCAATCTTAATTTTTGGACGCATGAGACGGGTGGAAACTGGTTTAATAATGAGCTACAATATTACCAGTCTGAGAACACCACAGTAGAAGACGGATATCTAACCATTAAAGCAAAAAAAGAAAATGTTGGCGGTGAAAATTATACTTCATCAAGAATTATCACCCAGAATAAGAAGACATTTAAATACGGCCGAGTAGACATACGAGCGATTTTACCTAAAGGTCAGGGTATGTGGCCTGCACTTTGGATGCTAGGCTCAAGTATTTCCACCGAAGGTTGGCCTAAATGTGGAGAGATTGATATTATGGAAATGATTGGAGGTACTGTTCAGCGAGAGAAGACGGTTTTCGGAACTTTACATTGGGACAATGCTGGTACAAAAGTTTGTACATGCGATAAGCCAGGATATGTATTAAGTGAAGGATCATTCAATGATGAATTCCATGTATTTAGTATAACATGGGATGAGTCATTAATTACATGGTATGTAGATGATGTTAAGTTTAATGAAATTAGCATTACTCCATTAGAACTTAATGAATTTCAAAAAGAGTTTTTCTTCATATTTAATCTTGCTGTTGGTGGTGATTGGCCAGGTAGTCCAAACGAGACAACTGTTTTTCCGCAGCGGATGATAGTAGATTATATAAGAGTGTTTCAACCTCTGTAAATATTCTTCGACTCTAAAAAGGCTCGAGCGCGATTCGCAAAAACAATTCTAATAGCTTAGAATTTCAATACATTTTCTTTCATTGACATAGACAAGGAACCCTTTGATTGAATTGAAGTTCATTGATTTCAGAATTTGAATATAGGCTCTTACCTGTTCTTCATCTTTTCTAGAGGGAACACCAGTTTTGTAATCGATCAATATTGCATGACCATCATTGATTGTCAATCTGTCAATTCTCTTTTCCGAACCATCAGTAAGAAGTAAGGAAGCTTCAACTTTTAATATTGTGTTATCCGTAAAGGAAATTTGTAATGAAGGATGATTGATAATCCACTCTACGGTTTCGGCAATATGTAGCTTTTCGCTTTCGCGGATCAATCCTTCGATAACAGCTTGTTCAATTGCTGATGATGAATCTTCAGCTACGCGTATTCGCGAAAGAAGTGTATGAAGAAAAATTCCTTCATTAATTTTCTTTCGCTTTTCTGTAATGGTAAAAAAGTCGCCACCTTGTCTTCGAACCTGAAGCCGATCTCTCCAGGGTGTTACAGGATATTTCCGGAGTACAAGGGATTCGTTTTGCTTTTTTGGTTGCTTGTCTAAAACTTCTATTTCTCCTCGTTGAAAAGAATTCGTTTCATTTGACCAATTGCTTTGGAGTTCATCATCACGCTCAATGGTTCTTTTAACAAGTTGACCAACGTGCGACAGTGCTTTTGTTTTTGGTAAAGGTGCATGTGCAATCAACCCCTCTTCTGCACGTGTGAACGCTACATATAACAAGTTTAGATTGTCAAGGTAGATGCGCTGTCGTTCTTTTGTGTAATAGTCTTTAAAGTAAGTATCCCCAAGTCCTTGAGCATATCGAATTGGAATGTAACCTGCATCTTTAAATAACACTTCATCAGTTTTACACCACAACATCGGTGATTTTGTTCCTTGATGATTTAATTCCCAATCCAAAAAAGGAATGATGACGTATTTAAACTGTAGCCCTTTCGATTTGTGGATGGTGATAATCTGTGCAGCATTAATTCCTCCGGCAACCTGAATGGATTTTTTGTGTTTATTCTCTTCCCACCAGATTAAGAAAGCAGAAAGATTACTTCGCTCACGTTGAGAAAATTCCAATATCAAATCCTGAAAAGCCTGTAGGTAGGCAATCTCCAAATTCAATTCACCAAGTCTGAATATGTAAATAAGATTTTCAACAAGTTCCAGTAAAGGTAATGCACTGAGCACATGCTGTTGTTGTGTGAATGAAGGAGGAACGAGCTTAGCGAAATGCTGAGTGTGACTTTTTAAAAATATTTCATGATAATTAGGAAAGGCATTTGGCTGCCACATCTTTTGATATTCGTAAGCAAGGTGTGCCCTTGCAATTAAATTGGATTCATCATCAACTAAACGCAAAGCGTTGACCAGCACTAAAACGGATGACGCCTGATCGAGACGCAAGGATTCGTTTGAAACTACATCGTATTGAAAATTTGGTTTTGCATTAGGCGATGAACGATAGGCCATGAAATGCTGAGCAATTTTTTGCCCTTCCTTATTGTCTCGCACCAGGAAGGCAATGTCCCTAAGAGTTACACCTTTCTGTTGAAGTTCTTCAATAACTCCGGGAAGCCTTGATAAGGAGAGCTCTGTAAATTTTTTTTCGCCTTCTTCTGAATCTTGTGTTTGTGTATCCGCTGATAGAAAATCAATTTTAATATATCCCTTATCTTTGAATTTGAAATTCTTTTGGGCTACATCGCTATACACTTCTTGTGGAAACGAAACTTCTATTTCAGAAGCAATTATCTTGGAAGCAGTACTGAATAAGGCATTGTTAAACTGTACAAGATTTTCTGCACTTCGATAGTTGGTATCCAATGGAAAGGTATCCGTCATTAATTCCCCTACATCGCCTTTCACTTTCTCCTGAAGGATATTCAAATCGCCACCACGCCAACGGTAGATGGATTGTTTAATGTCACCAACAATCAAACTCTTGTAATTTTGTGAAACGCCATTTCGTATAAGCGGCAATATATTCCTCCATTGAAAATCAGAAGTGTCCTGGAATTCGTCCACCAGAAAATGTCTGTAGAAAGAGCCTACTTTTTCATAGATGAAAGAAGCGTCTTGCTCATCCATCAGCTTATTTAAAAACCGTGGCGCATCCGAAAGCAACATCATGTTGTTATCAGATAAATATTTCTTTAAAGTTTTTGAAATATCAGCAAGCAATCCAAAGGCGTATAGATTTTTTAACGCTTGTTCCGCAGAGTGATAAGCGGTGTAATGATCTTCAATATATTTTAACAGGCTCGAAAGTTGAGCTTGCCAACCTTGTTCTGCTAACGACTTGATTAATTTTTTATCTGCTTTCGGCCCGGCCCATTTATCAACATTGTCCAGTCCAGCTTGTACTCTTGAATTTGGAGCAGCTATTTCACCTTCAGATAAATTTGTTGCGTATTTGTAAATACTTCC
>JANODK010000217.1:0-3058 GCA_031412655.1 Chryseolinea sp. | reverse complement strand
TGGCGCTTGCAAGACTTCGACAACTTTCTGCGCATGAAGTAGGACATACATTAGGTTTAGCACATGCGTATTCATCAAGCGCTGAAAATTTTGCATCCGTTATGGATTAGCCACATCCCAATGCGCAGCTTGTCAACGGTAAAATTGATTTGAGCAATGCATACGACACCAACATCGGTGCATGGGATAAAGTTTCCATTGCCTTTGGCTATCAGGACTTCCCTACCGGGACAAATGAAGAAGAAGCATTGAATGCCATTATACAAAACTCATTAAAATCAGGGCTTACATTTTTGTCTGATCAGGACGCAAGACCCAGAGGAGGATCTCATCCTTATGCACATTTATGGGACAACGGTAGTGATGTAGCCGATGAACTCAATCGGGTACTCGACATTCGGTCAGTGGCATTAAAGAATTTTGGAGAGAAGAATATAAGAACGGGTTATCCTATGGCTTTGTTAGAAGAGGCATTAGTGCCGATGTATTTCTTTCATCGTTATCAAACCGAAGCAACATCAAAACTAATTGGCGGCTTGAATTATAGGTATGCACTACGTGGTGATGGACAACCCATCACCGAAATGATTTCACTGGTAGAACAACAAAAAGCATTGGATGCATTATTGAAGACTATATCTCCCAGTAATTTAATGCTACCAGAAAATGTTTTGACTAGTATTCCGCCAAGACCGCTTGGATATGATCGTCATCGCGAAGTAATTAAAATCAGAACTGAATTAACTTTTGATGCGCTCGCCATAGCTGAAACTGCCTCGGAACTCACCTTCAGTTTGTTGCTTCATCCGGCAAGAGCCGGCCGCCTTGTAGAATATCATGCACGGAATTCTAAGCAACCCAGTCTTGAAAGTATTATCGATAAAGTTACTCAAGCGACATTCAAAGCGCTTCCAAAGAGTGGATACGAAGGCGCTATTCAAATAACCGTTAACGAAGTTCTATTAAGCAACGTGATCAAACTTGCTACGAATGCAAATGCCTCGAGCCAGGTAAAGGGCGTTGCTTATTTAAAGTTAGATCAACTGAAAAGCTGGCTTACTGCAAAAAGAAAAGCAGCTACGGATGAAGCCTGGAACGCGCACTATACTTATGCTCTTTCTCAGATTGAAAACTTCCAGGAAAATCCCCTTGAATATCATGAGGCACCATCGCTTAATGCTCCTCCGGGCCAGCCCATTGGTGCTGACGAGAAAGACTTTTGTGGCTCAAATTGATCCATTGACCTACATGGATTGAGTAAGGTTTTTACAATTATGTAGAGATTGTGTTTGCCTTTTGGCACAATTTAATCGCTCAACAAAGCCTCATTTACAGCTCCATTATGCTGTAAATGACCTAATTATTGAAATTTTATATTGTGTTCATTATGTAGGTTTTTGAACCACTTTGCGGGGAAAATTTAACAGCACTTGACGAAGTTGCAGGGTGTAATCATAAAGATTATTCATTTTTTAACTATGCCTGTTGCATTTCGCTTTGTGGCAATTTTTTTACTGCTATCCCATTTTTCGCTCGCTCAGAAAAATGAAGTTGATAGTATTGAAAGTGCCGTTCGAAATCATCCTGACGATACTGCTAAGGTAATTTTGGTGAATAGGTTTGTTAGCCAATTACGCGACAAGGAAAACAATCGTATACTTCCATTTGCGCTCGAAAATGTTAAGCTTGCTGAAAAACTTCAATACAAAAAGGGACTTGGACTAGCCCATGAAAATTTGGGATGGATTCAATATCGAAGAGGCGATTACACAAATGCCTTTGAGCAATCTACAAAAGCTTTGCACGTTAGTCAGGAATTGAACGATGAAGCTGCTATTGCACGCTGCTGGATTGGCATTGCCGCAATAAACTATGAGCAAAAACAATTCGGCATCGCTATTGAGTATTTCAATAAAGCGTACCATGTTGGTAAAAAAATCAATGATCCTGTTATGCAGGCTCGGAGCTTAAATAACATTTCATTTGCGTTTCTTGAATTGAATCAGCTTGATTCTGCTGCGTACTACGCATTGCTTTGCACAAAGGTGGCGGTCTTTCATACGAATTATTACGTTAACGGATTTGCAAATCGCACATTAGGCGATATCGAGTTTCGTAAAAAGAAATACGATAACGCAATACAGCATTACCTAAAGTCGATAGAGATCGGTAATAAAGAAAAAAACACTTTTATATTATCATCTACCAGTCATCGTCTGGCAAGAGTGTACTTAGTAACCGGACAATTAGATAAAGCAAGAAGAGTTGCGCTGGGAAACCTTACACTATCAAAGGAACACTCCTATCTGGATGATCTTGAGAAGACTTACAAAGTGTCTTCAGAAATAGCGAAAGCGCAACATAACACCAATGAAGCCCTTGTATTCCAATCTCTCTATCTGAATCTTCATGATTCACTTTATGATACCCGTAACAACGAGTATCTGGCATTGATGCAGGCAAAGTTTGAATCCGAAATAAAACAAGCTGAGATTGAATTGTTGACGAAGGATACTCAACTAAAAGAAGAGGCGTACAGACAACAAAAGATTTGGACTTACTTCTTTATTGGTTGCCTTAGTCTGGTGCTCATCATGCTGCTCGTTTTCCTATATAGCAATCGTCTGATACGAAAAGCGTATGCCCAGTTGAAATTAAAGAATACTGAAATCTATCGGCAGTCACAGCAGTTACGTAATCTGAATACAACAAAAGATAAATTATTCTCGATTATTGGTCACGATTTAAGAAGCCCGGTGGCAAGCTTAAAAGGATTGATGGATATCGTTAGTCTTGATAATTTATCGCCACGGGAATTTGCCGATGTAACGAAGAGCCTAAAGCGAAATTTAGATTCTGTGTATGAAGACCTTGATAATTTATTGCTGTGGGCACAAACCCAACTTAAAGGAATCCATGCTGAACCAGAAGTGGTTTATTTAAAACCGCTGGTGGAAGAGAAGATTTCCATGTACGAAGAAGCGGCTCGTAATAAAGAGATTACATTACTAAATGAAGTGGCGGGTGATATTGCCGTCTGGGGCGATATTAATCAGCT
>JANODK010000216.1:0-13561 GCA_031412655.1 Chryseolinea sp. | reverse complement strand
TCATAAAGTGTTTATATCCAACACATTACAAAATTTTAAGATCGATTTTTTTCAAATCGTCTTAGGCACAAAAACCTCGTAACTACAATACAATCAATGACTTCAAAGAACAATTTTATAGAACATCAAAAGGCTAGTGATTCTAAGCCATATATCCCGAATAACCATGGTAACAGCGCAAGACACAGGAATGAAATTTAATGCTGACAATAAACCCTGTAAATTGGACCATCGCCTCTTCTTTAGCACTAGTCAAGGCTGACCTTCAACTTAGCCCGGCAAGAAAGGGAATTGTGTATATGCTCGACCATACCGGAAACTGAACTGGAAAGACAATATCTATCAAGAAAGGAAAACTAGGGTTGGAAGGAGCTATGCACAATGCGATCTACTACGTGATGACTATTCTAAATCATTCTACTGGCGCTTTCATTTCATCATCCTTTGAACTTCCTTTACCATTCCGATGTCGTCCGGTGTCAAAACTATTTTTTGATTGTCAATGGTCTCTAAGATTAAATAGTTGTCGCGTTTAGTCGCGTACCAGGTCATATTTTCAAACGTCTCATTTCTAAATTTTCCGTAGTAACCGAAAAGCCCACCGTTACCGAATGTTCTAATAGTTCCATTCATCGTGAACTTCTTTGTCACAAAGACATTTTTGATACTCTTCAGAGAAACTGTTATATCTTTAATTGGTCTTTTAATTGTAATCCTTTCTTTGTCCACGATATATTTTATTGGTCTCAATAGATAAAGGATGGAGTAAACCAAAACCATAAATGTCAGTAAAAAAATATTAGCTCCGTAATGATACCATCTAGTGGATTGAAAATCAATTGCCTGAAAATTAAGGAAGATTCCAACCAAAAATAATACAATTGCCAATACAGTTATTGTTTTCGATGTCTTGTCCAATGTCGCTTTATATACCATAGTCTAATTTTTTATATACGTTTGCCACCAACAATACACCACTTCAAGTTGTTCGCCAAACCAAATCTCAAATATATTTATTACAATACTCTCCTTTGGTATCCTGCCAGGATGCAGTGTGAGAACAGCTTTTAATACTTTGTACATGCTGCATGCCGAGACGCCATCGGACTGCCGCTGCCGAAGCAAGCTTTCGGCAGCGTACGTCCATTCGATGTAAATTCAGGATGCAACAGGATAATCCATTCAAAATGAATTTCTATTTTAATAAAAATTTGTGATGGCGAATTGGCAAAAGTTTCTCCTGGTTATTGGCGTTTTATCTTCGCTAGCAATAGCGCTGTATTTCGGCTTGATGCCGACAGAAAAAGTTGATTTTAATACTGACATACGCCCCATCGTAAATAAAAATTGCATTGCCTGCCATGGCGGAGTAAAGCAAAATGGTGGGCTAAGCTTCCTCTTTCGCGAAGATGCTTTAAGTACGGAAACCGAATCGGGTCTACAAGCCATTATTCCGGGCGATCCTGAAAACAGTGAGTTGATGAAACGCCTTGTGCATCATGATGCCGAAATCAGAATGCCTTTAGAAAAAGATCCATTAAGCAAAGACGAAATAGAGCTAATAAGAAAATGGATTAAACAAGGTGCCGAATGGCAAGATCATTGGGCGTTCATTAAACCTGTTAAAATAACTCCCCCGGCAACAACTTTCGAATCGTATGTGCGAAATGACGTTGATCGTTTCATTCTAGAAAAACTTGAACGCATTAATCTCTCACCTTCCCGAGAAGCAGATAAGGAAACTTTGCTCAGAAGGGTAAGTCTGGACATTATTGGTTACCCACTCGCTGCAGAGGATCAAAACGTTTTTTTGAAGGATACATCAGAAGACGCATATGAGAAATTAGTTGATCGCCTACTCGCCTCACCGCAGTATGGCGAAAAATGGACAAGCTTGTGGCTCGATTTGGCACGTTATGCCGATTCCAAAGGATATGAAAAAGATATGAAGCGCAGTATGTGGCCATATCGCGATTGGATCATTCGTAGTTTAAACGATGATATGCCGTACGATCAATTTATTACGGAACAACTTGCAGGCGACTTACTACCAACTCCATCACCAAAGCAAATTATCGCCACTGCCTTTCACCGCAATACCATGAGCAATGATGAAGGTGGGACAAACGATGAAGAATTCAGAACAGCTTCTATCATCGATCGCGTCAATACAACCTTTGATGTTTTTCAGGGCATTACGATGGGATGTGCGCAATGTCACAGTCATCCCTACGAACCTATTCGCCACCAAGAATATTACCGGTTTATGTCCTACTTCAACAATACGGTGGATGCTGATTTGCCTTCCGATTTTCCATTGTATTCCGATCTGTATACTCCCGAAAATAGTGATCATGCCGATAGTATCATTCGATATGTAGAGCAACTTACCGGGGAAAAATATTTTCGTAAAACCGATAATACGTTTGTAAAGCGAAGAAAATTTTTACTCCCGCTTCTGGAAGCTGAAGATAGTGATGATTATAACTACGGTGTACAAAATAGCACCGGTATAAATTGGACTGAGGATGGATTGTATAAAGACGGTTTGACGTATGTCCTGTACAAAAATATTCCCATTCACGATTACAATAGTGTTACCATCCGTTACCGCTCAGCAACTGGTAAATCTATTATTGAATGTCGACTTGATTCTGTAAACGGTTTATCTATTGGTGAGGTCACCCTTCGTTTTACAAATGGAAAATTTGCCAACGTACAAATGCCTTTAAAGTCTGTGGAGGGTAGTCATCATGTTTACTTTGTGTTGAGCAACGACTTGAATGACCATCACAATCAAGGGCCCGCTGACTTCGATTGGTTTCGGTTGAACCATAAAAACGAGAAGTCAATCAATCCACCACTATTGGTACTACAGGAAGAGCTTCGAAAAATACCGCGTCTTAAAATGCCGGTTCAGAAAGAACTTCCAAAGAGTTTGCAACGATCCAATTTTGTTTTTGTCCGTGGAAATTTTCTAACCAAAGGCGAAGCTGTTGAGCCAGGCATTCCTGGCATATATAAAATCCAACACAATAGCGCTGCTGAAAACAGGCTTGGAGTTGCAGAATGGTTAACGAGTAAAGATAATCCACTTACTGCACGTGTGGCTGTAAATAGAATTTGGGAACAGCTCTTTGGTTATGGATTGGTAGAAACTCTAGAAGATTTTGGCTCACAAGGAAGTAAGCCCTCACATGCCGAACTTCTGGATTGGCTGGCTGTAAAATTTATGGTCGACTATAACTGGAGCACAAAAAAATTAATAAAAGAAATTGTGTGTTCGGCAACCTATCGTCAATCTTCTACCACATCGCCTGAAGCGTTGAGCAAAGACTTTAGGAATGTTTATCTATCGCATTTTACACGCACGCGTTTAACGGCCGAACAGATTCGTGATCAGGCCCTGGCAGTAAGTGGCTTGATGACTACGAAAATGTATGGCCCACCAGTAATGCCTTATCAGCCCGAGGGCATTTGGCAAGTTGTATATTCCGGAGATGAATGGAAAACCAGTTCGGGTGAAGACCAGCATCGCAGATCTGTTTACACACACTGGAGGCGCACCAGTCCATATCCTTCCAGCTTGTCGTTCGATGCGATGAGCCGCGAAGTGTGTGCCACCAGAAGAATACGCACCAATACTCCGCTGCAAGCACTTGTATTATTAAATGATACCGTATACGTTGAGTCAGCCATCGCTTTGGCGCAAAAGGTAAATAGTTCGGTTAAACTTCCCGCAGAGAAAATAACACTTGCTTATAAAACCGCATTAGGTAAAATGCCTACTGCGAAAACACTACATTCTCTAGTAAATCTTTACAACGAGTCGCTTTTGTTTTATAAAAATAATCCCACGAGAATTGCGGCCATGACAAGTGGGGATACTAAAACGCCCGAAGTTGCAGCATTGAGTGCCGTGTCGAATGCGATACTAAACCTGGATGATTTTTTAACGAAGCCATAAACGATGGACAACACAACGAAGAATTCTATTTCAAAACTTTCAGAAGTGAAAACTGAAACACGAAGACAGTTCATTGGAAATCTGTCAACAGGCTTAGGTGCATTGGCATTGGGCAGCATGATCGGATGCGACTTCTCATCCTCGTCAAAAACTAGCAGTCCTGAATCGCTTTATAAACTCCCCAACTTTGTTCCTTCTGCAAAGCGTGTGATATACCTTCACATGGCTGGCGCACCATCACAGCTTGAGCTTTTTGATTATAAGCCTCAATTGGTGAAGTACAACGGAATGGATTGTCCGAAAGAATTGATGGAGGGAAAACGTTTTGCATTTCTTCGCGGCATTCCGAAATTAATGGGGCCTTATGTTACATCATTCAAGCAATATGGCGAAAGTGGTGCGTGGGTATCTAACCACATGCCACACGTGGCGGAAATGGCAGATGATATTTGCTTTTTAAAAGCCATGCATACCAATGAGTTCAATCACGCACCGGCACAACTTTTTATGCACACGGGCTCGCCACGGTTGGGGCGCCCGAGTATTGGTTCATGGGTAACCTATGGCTTGGGTTCTGAAAATGAAAACTTGCCAGGATTTATTGTGTTAGCGTCCGGAGGAAAAACTCCCGATGCCGGAAAAAGTGTTTGGGGTAGTGGATTCTTACCAAGTGTTTATCAAGGTGTGCAATGCCGTTCGCAAGGAGACCCTGTGTTATATGTATCAGATCCGCGTGGAATGGACAGACCGTTAAAAGGAAAAGTAATTCAGACTATAAATGAGATTAACAACGAATCCTTTGAACACCTAAACGATCCGGAGATCAAGACCCGTATCGATCAATATGAAATGGCTTTCAAAATGCAAGTGTCAGTTCCCGAAGCGATGGACATCAGCAAAGAACCTGAATCGATTCGGCAAATGTATGGAGCCGAACCAGGTGAATCGTCATTTGCAAACAATTGCCTTTTAGCAAGGAGGTTGATTGAAAAAGGCGTACGCTTCGTGCAACTGTTTCACTGGGGGTGGGATTCGCACGGCATAGATGAGCAGCTCTCTCTTAACCACGGTTTTGTTAAAGAATGCAAAAGCACTGATAAACCGATCGCGGCATTGCTCCAGGACTTAAAGCAACGAGGCTTACTTGAAGATACGCTTGTGGTTTGGGGTGGGGAATTTGGTCGCACACCCATGCAAGAAGTTCGTTCGGACGCTACATTTCTTGGGCGCGATCATCATTTGGAAGCCTTTACGATATGGATGGCAGGTGGTGGTGCTAAGCCTGGAATTACCTATGGCGAAACGGATGACATTGGTTATTATGGTGTGAAGAATAAAGTACATGTACACGACTTTCATGCTACCATGCTTCATCTTCTGGGATTCGACCATGAAAAATTTACCTATCCCTACCAAGGAAGAAATTTCAGACTGACGGACGTTGAAGGAAAAGTAGTGAGTGATGTAATCGCGTAATGGCTTCGATTGCTAAAAAGTATAAAACTAAAATTCTTCTTCTGGGTGAAATGATCCATCGATTCAAAGCAATTACTTTCCGCTACGTTCTTCCTATTCTCATTTGTTTTCTGGAAGCATCTCATTCTGCCCATGCTCAAGGTATTGAACCTGAAGAAGTTTGGAATTGGAAGATTTTCTTTGGGCGTTTCCATCCTCTGGTTGTTCATCTACCCATTGGATTTTTGCTATTGGCCTGCGTTGCCGGAATATTAGGAAAGTATCAACCATTCAAGAGCTTAAAAAAAATCACTCGACTGTTGCTCATGCTTGGAGTCATTTCTACAGTGCTGGCCATTGTGCCAGGTTATCTGCTTTCCCTTTCAGTAGAGTATGATTCAACTATTCTGGACAGACATTTTTGGTTAGGTATTTCAGTGGGGGTAGTCTCCATTATCGCTTGGTTCAGCACAACGAAGGTTGAGACATCAACTAGAAAATTCCATTCGCACTTTAATATCGTATTATTAGTAACATTGGCCATATTGGTAATGCTTACCGGCCACAATGGAGGTGCTCTTACACATGGATCAACTTACCTTACAGAGTATATGCCTGATGGGGCAAAAAAACTTATTGGTATAAAAGTAGTTGAACGTGTGAAGCCACAGCCTATAACTAATTTAAATGAAGCTGTTCTCTATCGCGATATTATACATCCCATACTGGAGAAAAAATGTGCAAGCTGTCACAATGCAACTAAGAAAAAAGGTCAACTAATATTATCCAACCCTGAAGGAATTAAGGCAGGAGGTAAATCGCGCAAAACAATTGTGCCGGGTAAACCAGAAGAAAGTGAACTTTACAAGCGACTACTGCTGCCGGAGCGCGAGAAAAAAAGAATGCCACCAGAAGGCAAATCAGAACTAGAAGAATTTGAAATTGAAATTCTTCATTGGTGGATAAAAGAAGGTGCATCTTTTGATACAAAAATAGCATTGATGAATGCTGATGCGACCGTGAAGGATATGCTCACGAAATTTATACCCAGCATAAAAACAAGTGGCATCTTCGCAAAACAAATATCGATACCTGATCCAGCCTCAATACTTAGATTACGTGCTGAAGGAATACACATCATACCTGTAGCTGCAAACCTAAACTATCTTGAAGTTGATTTTATAAATAGTAAAGGCATAACTGCACGTGATGCTAAAAACATGTTGCTGCTAAAGGATCAGATAACCTATTTGAAATTAAGCAATCAGATATTAACCGATAGTATTATGCAGCACATCGGAAAACTTAAAAATTTAACCCGGCTTGATCTTAACAATACCAACATAACTGATCAGGGAATAGTAGCTCTTCAACATCTTGAAAATTTAGAATACCTCAACCTTCACACTACAGGTATTACTGATGATGGACTTATTACGCTATACAAGCTTAAAAATCTTAAATCAATTTACGCTTGGGAAACTAACGTGACCGATCAAGGTCTATCCTCTTTTTTAAAAATAAATCCGTCTGTTAAAATCACGCGTTGAATAGGATATATGCGTAGCTACAATTTTTAAACAAACTCTCTCGGCTTTGTCTTTTTATACTTCCAAACGTAGTCCAAAAAACATGAGTCTAAAATGTTTATCCATTGTTGAAATGTTGGTATAAAAGAATTAAAATGTGACCTTCAGCATCCGACAATTGAAGCTTTCTACTCCTGGCTAACTGGTAATTTGGTTATATGTCTCATTAGCAATGGTCCTGCTTCTTTATCGATTGACATTCCCGTTAAGTACTCTGCGTGAGGCAATGAATCTTCTGGATTAAAAAAGGTTGGTTTTAAAATGTATCCCAGAGCATCCATACCCAAGCCAATTACAAATTTAGGGCCGTTCAATTCCATTAATGCTTTTGATTGTACAGAGTACGCTGGCACGGTTTCTCCCGGATGTGTTACAAACTGCGCCTCTCCTAAAGAGAACCAGGCAATTTCTGTTTGCACACTGTCTGTAATTGTTCGCTTAATAACATGCAATGCTGAAAGTTGTTGGAATCCTGGATTGGATACAGGCAGTTGAAATACGGTGGACTTGAAAAGAATTTTGGTGTCCTCTGTTTTATGACTTCCTTTCATTAGTCCATCGATCACCACTTTTCCTAACTCATTTCCACGTTGGTAGGCACGATTAAAACTTTTTTCTTCGTGTTCTGGCTGTACCCACCCTCCTATTGAACCTTGAAGAAATAAATTTTCACCACCGATTGTATGATTCAATTGCTTGTACAACCCTGCAACATAATCGGAAGAAACTAATGTAGATGCACCATCGAGAATGGTGGGATGGCATGCAAAGTTAGTGAGTGTGGCTACCGAATTTTCATTTCTGTCTTTAAATTGGAGAATGGAAACGGATCGATCCAATTCATCGGGTTCCGAAATATTATACACCCAATCGTTTCCAAAAGTTGATTCTGCGGTGTAAACAGAAACTTCTTGTCTGTTTGTCCAAGCCGCAACAAGTACATCAACAGCCGTTTTCACAAGCTCTTTCATATAGACAGAATCAACGCCAGAAGATGTTTGCTCTGCACCCCAAATTCCAACAACGTCAGGCCCGGAGTGCGTATGAGTGGATGCCATTACAATATGATTTGGATCGAATTGAGACAGGGGAATTCGTAATGCCACAGCTTTTCGAATTTCAACCAATGTTGGATGCAGCATACCGATACAATCAAATGTCAGTATCGCGAAATGATTGTCTGCATTGGAGATTACAATTGACTTTACAAAAATTGAATCGTGTATGCCGGTAAAATGACGGTCGTGCTTATCGCCCGCTATAAATGCACCAGCCTCTGGATTGATCGTGGCCGATGATGCTCCCACCAGAAGTGTGCTATTCTTTGCTTTCTGATTTGAACAACTCAGCACCATACAGGTAATGATGATTAGAGTGAACTGTTTCATCATGTTAGTTTGTGTTTTGTAAGTAAGCGAGAAGATCTGCCATCTCTTGCGAGGTCATACTTCCTTCTAATCCTTCCATCATGAGGGATTTACCCAGTGACGAGAATCGTTTTAGGTCTGTTTTATTGATGGTCACGGTCTCTCCTCCCATTTTTTTGATCACGATATACAGATCTGTTTCGGAATCAACAATGCCTATGTGTACCACACCCGCTTTGGTTTCCAATCGATGATTTATGTATTTTGTTTCTACAGCTGCATTCGGATCCAGAATATCGTGCATCAACGATTCTTTACTCTTTCTACTGATCTCTGTTAATACCGGGCCGACACGCTGACCTTGCGATCCGTACAAATGGCAATTGCTACATATGTTCTGAAACACTTTGGCTCCACTTGTTACAGAACCTGCTAACGTTAATGCATCTTTCATTTGGTTAAGGGCATCCTGACGATTCGTTACTCCAGAATCTGAAAATAATGCTTTTGCTCTTCGCTTCGTATTTTCATTATCTGTCCACCATAACAAGGTACGTCTTCGCTCTAAATCAAAATTCATTTCACCAATACTAATTGTACCCTTTTCCAATCCTGTAAGCAGAGCATCGTGATGAATCTCTATATAAAGCAAAAGATCACTTGCCCACCTTCTGGCTTGTGGCCCCAATTCATTCCATTGTTTTACTAATCGCATTCCAATTTCAACTTCCTGATACGTGGATAGTTGCCGCATGGCTGATTCTTGAATGTTCAATGGTTCCGTATTTAGAAGGCATTGAAACAGGGCATCCGACTTTTCCCTATAGGGCAAAAAATGAATCAGCGCCATCTGTTGATATCGAATACTATCTGGTAAGGAATGGTTTGAAAGATGTTGGAGAGACACGCGACTTAATTTCAAAAATATTGACGAGGGTGGCAAGTGAAGTTGGCTGCGTAAAGCCGCCAGCTCTGATACAATTTCAATATCGTTCGATTGTTCAAGGCGTTCTATTGATGATTGAATTGAAGCATTCGAGTTGGTTGCGCTGGTATTAATTAACGCGTGTAAGATGGATCGTTTTTGTGGGGATGCTATTGATGAAGAACTTAATGCATTCAACACACGCTCTATGTTAGAAGTAGTTTGGTTGCAAACAAATGCTAACGAGGTAAGTAGGGCCACATTCTTTTTTGCGCTAGGCGAGGTGATCAGCATATTAAATAGCAGAGCGCTGGCATCTTGCGATGCGAGTGTTATAGCGGCCATATTCCAATCATCCATCTCCAAAGCAGCCGACTTCGATAGCGTGTTTAAAAGTTCTGCCTGGTGGTGATTGAATTGAACGTTTGTAATTGTACTGAGTGATAATGCCGCCTGCATCCGAACACGTTGATTTGTATCAGCACACAACGTCATGCATTTTTTTATTATTGTTTCATCCTCAGCAAAATAATGCTCAGCAATAATCAACGCGTTTTCACGAATACCAGGTGAGGTATCGCGCAAAGAATTTAATAGTAAATCAACTTTTAATTTGTCTTTCAAATGAAGAATCCAGAGGGAATGTAATCGAGACATCTCATTTTTAGAGGACAACAAATGTGTAATGCTGTTTATATGCTCTTCCTTCAATTCACTATCAATCAATAAACGATGAGCCGTTTTACGCACCCATTGATTTGCATGTTCCAGATTTGAAATCATCCCCTCAACCGTCTGAAATGTTTTAAAATCAAATTCCGTTGCTTCTGTACGGGCAACTTTATAAATCCTTCCCTTATCCTTACCTGCTTCGAGATTAAGCCCTTTTTCAATGTCGTCGGGAATCCATTCGGGATGTTCTATTACTTCGCGATACATATCGACAATATACATTGCTCCGTCTGGCCCAACGGTCATGTTAACAGGCCGAAAGGCACGATCTGTACTCGCCATAAACTCTTTCTTATCCATCATTCGCGATGCTGAAAATGTTGCGCCCGTTGGTTTAATTTTATCAACATGAATAAGATTAAGCACTACATCGGCTACCCATACAGTATTTTCAAAATCCTTACCCAGCGCACCACCACTATAATAGATAATTCCGCAAGCACCAGAAAAATAGCCAGATTGTTCGGGATGATTAACACGAGATTCCTGCTCACCAATGGGATAAATTCGTGATAATCCATTTTCCTCATGATCTGAAATGGTAAACAACGTATGATCTTTGATCAATTTCCTATTCGTAAGGTATCGATCCGGAAAAACAAGGGAAGCAATATGGTTGGTGTTGTGTGTTTCAAAAAGATGACCGAACTCATCCATGCCCAGACCAAAACCACCCGATGATTCGCCAAGTCGTTCCATTACTTTCTTCTCCAGATTAAATCGGAAATCTTGTCCACGTAAATCCAGTATGGAAGTAGTATCTCCCCACCAAAAGGGCTTGCCAGAATTACCACCATTAACCGCGTAAATCCAGTTATCTAAACCATATGTAAGTCCGTTGTAATTGTGCTGCAAATTCTCTGTGGCAAACCCGCCCATCAGGGTATCTACTACATCAGCTTTGTTATCATGATCAATGTCTTTTACGTGCAATAAATACGGAGGAGCGGCAACCAAAACACCCTTTCGAAAAGGTAAAATAGAAGAAGCTAATTGTAAGCCTTCCGCAAAAATTACCTGATCATCATAAACACCATCATTATTTTTATCTTTCAAAATCACAATTCGGCTCTGCTTATCTTCATACGGATAGCCCGGCATTTCCAATACCATGGCTACACCTTTCTCGTTAAATTCAAAATCAACAGGATCTTTAATTTGAGGTTCGGAAGCTACTAGTTCAAGTGAAAATTCTGGTTCAATTTTAAATTCAGGAGGCGTCTCTTGTTGCTTCGAACATGAAAGAATACCGTATACAGTAAACACTGGTAATAGAAACCAAAGTATTCCCTTCATGGTCATATCGCTTAAATTGAAGTTCAATAAAAGTAACACTCGCACGATCATAGATCAAATTATAATCGACATTAATACAAAATGGCAGAAAGCAACTTCATAGATGCTCTTCATTGGTATACCCAATAAATCTATACGCTACCTTTATCCTTGAACAGTCGCGATGCTTTTGTTTCCCTATACTCCCAAACGGTTATGATCACTGTACCCATAAGCAACAACATACCACCAAGAATAGAGATCAAGCTAAGTTTTTCGTTTAGCCATATTGCGGCAATCGGCAGCGCGAAAAAAGTAATCAGAAAATTGGAGAACGCCACCTGTATGGCATCTAGGTTTTTCAATGCTTTAAAAAATAAAAGCATCGATAAGAAATTATGAAAAACCGTTAGCAACAAAAGCCCTATCCAGGTTCTTGGCGTAAAGGAGGAAATTGTGCTGAACACATCGCCTTCGTAATGCCAAACGAATGGAGCCAGCAAAATCACCATGAAGATGTAGGTGTAAAAAAGCATCTCCATTTCGGTATAGTCATCCGCAATTTTTTTACAAAAGGTATTGTAAAATCCGCTTCCAAAGACCCCAAGAAAAATCAATGCATTTCCCACGATGTATTGAATTGTAAAATCGCTGTTGAATATATCCTTCAGTGAAACAAGAATAACACCCGCTATGGCAATCACAAAACTGATCCAGCGTAACGATGTCATTTTTTCTTTTAAGATTACATAGGCTAGTACTGCCGATAATATAGGTAAGCATAAACCAATAATGGCAGCATTACTGGCGGTTGATTGCTGCGTACCAAAGGTGGTGAGTACTTGCGCTGGAAACTGCCCTACAACAGCAAGCAATACAAAAACTTTTAAGTCGCTTAACTTTCTTTTTTGATTTGCTCTTACATCCTTATATACAAAAGGGATAAGAAATAGCGTGGCCATTAACATCGGTAAGAAAACAGTGCTGAACGCGCCCACTTGATCTTGCACCAACTTAATGCAGGTAAACTGCAACGCCCACATCAAATTGCAGAGCAATAGTAAAATCCAGGCCGTTGTTGTTTTACTCATACCGATTGTTGATTATTTAAATTTTTATTTGTTTTCAATAAAGAAAATCTGTCCGATTTTAAGAATAAAAAAGTACTGCTATACGTTGCGCTGCGATTTGACTATCATTTTAAAGTGGCAACAAATCCACCAAATGGTAAAACTTCTACCATCAATTTTTCACCCTGCGCAACGATTAAATCAAAAGCTGAAAATTCGTGATCTGTTCTCCCATCGGTAATCACAGAAGCTGAAAATACTTTTCCTTTCAAACGCGAAAGATCTATTTCCCATTTCTGTTTTTCATTTGTTCCATTAATGCCTCCGAGATACCATACATTATTTGATCTTCTGGCAATAATACAATCCTTACCGGGATACCCAGCCAATAAAACTGTGGAGTCCCAGACAACCGGCACAGTTTTTAAAAAGTTTTTTGGTGCATCTGGTAATGAAAGAATGGCTTCACCCTTATCCGCGATATGAAGAATGCCTGTTTCAAATACAACGGATAAGGCCAGCTCATGAGCATAAGTAGTTGCGTGCGGATATCGTTGATTTGAAAAAGTTACAGGTGTGTAATCCATAGAACCAATCACGTTCCGTGTGAAAGGAAGAATGGTATTATGCCACACCGCATGACTGGTATAGAGGCTGTCGAACGCATAACATTCTGCACCCTTCACGGCTTCCATACCAATGAGGTTTGGCCATGTTCTATTCCAACCGCGCGGCAATGTACAGCCATGAAAATTAACCAGAATTTTATTGTCCGCAGCGTCTTTCAAAATATCGAAGTATTGTTTGATAATTTTTGGCTTATCGCTTTGAAAGAAATCTACCTTAATTCCTTTTACTCCCCATGCCGCTAATTTTTTAAACTCGTCTTTTCGTTTTACATCATCGCTCATGATGTCACGTGGACGCTCTGTAACATTGTTGTGAGCTCCTCCAGAATTATACCACATCAGAATGCCAACGTTTTTTGAGCGTGCATAATTGACAAGTTGTTCAATCGTCCCCCCTTCCATTATGTCCCAGTTGGCATCCACTAAGGAATATTCCCAGCCCATCTCCGCTGATAGATCAACAAACTTTTTCAGTGATGTAAAGTTTTTTGAACTGGCTGCATCGCTCCACCAACTCCATGAAGATCTCCCGGGCTTAATCCATGATGGATC
>JANODK010000215.1:0-11926 GCA_031412655.1 Chryseolinea sp. | reverse complement strand
CAACACCCGATTCTTCAAATCGTTTTTGCATTTCTCTTTCTTTCCTTATTAGCTCTTCCTGAGTAGCTTGAAGTTCTTCCATGTTCTGACGCATCTCTTCTTCTCGTTGCCGCATACTTTCTTCATTAATGCGCGACTGATCCAGTAAGTGTTTCATCTTATGGGTCGTTTGCGTACTTAAAATTGCCGAAGCCAAAAACTCACCCGCCTTTTTTAAGAATCCAATTTGATGTTCTTCAAAAAAAGAAAACGATGCAATTTCAATCATGGCCACGGTATGAACATCAGACTTGAGTGGCACGATGACCAAATGTGAAGGAGTTGAATCACCAAGCCCAGAAGTAATTTTAATATATCCTTGTGGGATTTGTTTCAAGGTAACAATCCCTCCTTCCAAAAAAGCCTGACCGACTAATCCAGAGCCGATATCAATTCTTTTTTCAAACCATTTCTTTCGATCAAACGCATAACACGCTGCAAGTTTTAAATGCTGATTATCACCTTCGCCCTCCAATACAAACAAATTACTTTGTTGGGCCTGAAGATATTTTGTTAGAAACGATACACATCGATCGGCCAGCTCCTGCGAGTTCTCCTGATTGTTTCGAACAATCTCCGAGAACTTGGCAAGGCCTTCATTAACCCAATTGCGTTGATCATCCTCCAATTTTACTTTCTTCAACTTCTCACGCATATCAATCAGATTTCCGGCTAGCGTTACTTTGTTTAAGGAAGTGTTTTTATCAGTCAAGCCGTTCCACGTCACATCATATTCTCCCCTTGCCATGGCCATAATAAAATCAGAGGCCGTGCGTATATTTTGAATGGACGATTCAATAACCATTTTAGCATCTGTACTTTGCTCAGTGCCTGGATTAAACACGCGCTTCCGGTCATTCATCTCTACTTCTAAAACCAATTTTTGACGTGCTTCACGTTCTCTGCGAATGCGAACTACAAAAAGGTAGAGCGCAGGCAACACAAGCAGAACAATACACACTTGAAGAATCAAATTGTTGCGAATGGCCGCATTATAATTACCCAGTGCTTGTTGGTAAACTGAATCTTCAAATTCAAACAATGGCTTTGAAAAATCATCATACTTTTTCCACACGCCATAGCCACGATCTTCTCGCAACATGGATATAACCTCGGTCATACTATCCTTGCGTGCCACTTCAATCATTTGATTGCAAAACGAAACGTACAAGTCAACTTCATCTTTTACAGCTTGCAATTGCGATAGCTGAGGATAGTTCTGTTGCTGCAAGTTAAAATCCAGGGCATTAAATATTTCCTTTTTTTCTTCTAACGCAAGGTTATAGGGTATTAGCATGTTGTCTTCCTTTGTTAACGCGAATCCTCTTAAGCCAAGATCCAACCCATGCATTGTGCTACTGAGAATATTGCGGGTTAATTCTTTGACCAATTCTGATTGCTGCTGCAACTTGCTGTTTCGCTCAATTGTGTTTTTATTTCGGATTGCCATTAACATACTGGCAATAAGCGCTACCCCGATAGTGATGACGATCCAATTATTTGCAAAGAATTTTTTCATAACGAGTTTTGTCGAAATATAAAAAAAAAGATCTGAAGCACGTGTTCACTTGTTATCAAATGGGTAATCGAATGTTATTAAAATGAAATAATCAGAACCAAGCTATCAACCGAAAAATACCGAAATCGATTTCGATCGATCGAGATTGTCTATTGCAATTTCATTTAGACAACGAAGGTCCTAGTGAGATAGGAATGCAAGTCAAGCTGTGACGCATTTGGGTTAGGTCAGGCAGACCAGTATCTGTAGTCGGGGAATTTAGTGGGTTGTCAAAAATGTCGCGGCCTTATTCCAAAGCTTATCTTTCGCTTTGCGCGAGAAAAAGCCAAGATGGCCAACGTGCTGAAGATCATGCTCTTTCAAAACTATTTTTTCAACTGAGCAAGACGCTTGTGTATAGAAATCTTTTAATGCCTTAACGGTACGGTCGGTAGCAATTGTATCATCTTCGGGAAAGATAAAATGTAATGGAATTTTTACTTCTGTGAAAAATTGCTTTGGAATAGTGGTGCCAAAATATTTTCCAAAGTATTGCTTGTTCAGGCACCAGCTTCTCCATTCAGCTGCCACCCCTTTCGGCAAGTCCTCTCCTAATCCAAACCAACTGGCGGGTAAGTAGCCAACTGTAGAAAGTAAGACAGGCGCCAGTCCTCGCCAAATAAAAAGTGTGAAATACTTGTAGGGCGATGCCAGCCATTTCCAATATCCAATAGAACTTGAAATCAGAAGAGCTTTCGAAAATTGATGATGGTTATTCATCATACCCAACTGCTGGCCGCCTGCACTGTGACCAATTAAAAACTTTGGCAGATTGTTGTAGCGCTGGGTTAACCAATCCAGGATAGCAGCCATATCTTTCTGACCCCATTCGTGATTCAAGGCTTTGAAACCCCGCAAAGACTTTGGCTTTGATCCACCAATACCGCGATAGTCAAACAATAATACGTGATAACCTTGCTCGCTAAGGTACCGTGCAAAGTTAAGGTAGAATTCTTTTTTAATGCCTGTGCCACCGGCAAGCTGAACAACTCCTTTAGGATTTGATTCCGCTTCCAATAAAATGGAATCAAGCAAAAGGCCATCGCGAGAAGGGATCTGGAATTTGGATTCAATCATTTTCTCTGCTAAAGAATACTATTAAAGGCACTTGCAAAAAGAATAGTGATGAGTGGATTTTCATAAGGTAGTTTCAGCTAGCGAAAGATAAAGTCATTTTTTGAATTTGTATGGTAATCTAAGCAGTACATTTACAATCATGTTAAAGAATTCTGTATTTCATCAACAATCTCTCATCTCTCCAAATATCATCCGGACTAATAATTTTGTTGCGATAGTTAAACACAATGCCCATGCGTCTATAACAAACCTGTACCAGTTCAGAACAAATGTATTTTCTATCATTCACTCTTCTGCCAACATTAAAGAGTATTCGAAATGCCATTTTAATTACTTCCCTATCATCATACGGTTTTGTTAATTCATCCATTCCAAACCGGATTCCTTTTTTTATTTCTTCCAGATCCAATTCGTTTTCCATTCGCGCAATCGCTATCAGGCCCTTGTATGGTTTGTTTTTCCCGTGGTAGTCTCTTATGTATTTCGATAATGGTGCAATTCTAACACCATATAATTTTTCACTTTCCAGAACCAACATTCGTTCCAGGGCAATATCATAATACACAATGCCAACGTGGCTCCACATGGATTTTGTAAAGCGTTGTATAAGGCGAGAGAAAAAATAATTTCCAGAACAAAATACCAAATCACCTGTCTTCAATGTGTCGCGAATGGAATAATACGGCACAGTGCTGATTTGCAGGATTTCTTCTCGTGAAATGATTTGTGCCATGATGTTGCTTTCAGGAAAACTACTTCATTTTATGTTGAGTTCTAAATCATTGTTAAATGATGTTTATCATTTGGTTTAAATACTTGCTGTATTGAAGTTTCACCGAAATTCATTTCGGTTTTAATTGTGCAGAAACCGAGTTATCGTTACCTTAACAACCTGACACAATAATGAAATGGAAATCAGAAAATTTGGCTCGCAAGGTTTATTCACTTCTCAACTTGGCTTGGGATGTATGGGCATGGCCGAATTTTATGGGCCTGCAGATGATGCCGAGTCCATCAAGGTAATTCATCGTGCGATTGAACAGGGTCTTCCATTTTTTGATACTGCCGATGAATTAAAATTACCACCTTTAGTGCCTCTCTTCCATACATCCCTTTTGATTCGCGCATTTTTCTTTTCCGTTTTTATAAAATGAAATACTTTAAAGTCTTTTTGCTTTCTCTATTGTACGATTTTGATTTTCGTGCTCACACAGAAAATCACTTTTTGCAGCCTACCTTTGTAACATGAAATGGCTCTGCACACTTTACCTAAAACTCATTGGTTGGAAAATTGGTAGCCGACTTGATTCTTCCATCAAAAAATGTGTGTTGGTTGCTGCGCCCCACACCAGTAACTACGATTATCCTATCTCACTGGCTACATTGTATAGCTGCGGTTTGCGCGTTCGCTTTCTTGCAAAGAAAAGTCTCTTCAAATTTCCGTTAGGTATCATCATGCGTGCATCAGGTGGTATACCTGTCGACCGATCCAAACACAACAACATGGTAGAGGCCATGATTAATTTATTCCAACAAAATGAAGAATTGATATTGATGATTCCGGCAGAAGGCACGCGCGGCTATGTAAAAGAATGGAAGTCGGGATTTTATCATACTGCTGTAGGTGCTAACATACCAATCGTGATGGGCTATCTTGATTATGGTAAAAAAATTGCTGGCTTTGGTGATGTGTTTTATCCTACTGGCGATTATCAAAAAGATCTTACAGAAATTCAGAATTTCTATCGGCAGTTTACCGCACGGCATCCTGAAAAATCAAGTTTAAAATAATTACTTGTATTCCACACAATTGTGTATTCTTCCTACTGTGTGTGGAGAAGCACGCGCATCCTTATTCACTATCATAATCTTTATTTTACGGCTTACCCTTTCAAAAGTTATTCCATTACCTTCATTCGTTATCTCATCGGGATCTTACAGCAAATGGTTAAGTTGTTGACGTTATAGTGCAAACAAACAGAAAATCTATGAAAAAAAGTATTTGGTTATTCTTATCCGTCATGGCTGCATTTGTAGCCTGTAAAGACGAAGAAGCGGACGCCCCCAATGCAATTTCTTCACAAGAAGCTGCAGTGATGGTGGGGTCTTCATTTGCTTCCAATTCATCCGGTATTTCTTTTGTCTCAAAGGAATCTGCCAATAAATCAGAAGACCTTCTGGAGGAAAATGCAAGCGGAAGAATTGCAACGTGTGGCGTATCACAAAGCATTGATTTATCTGGCGCTAGTCCAGTTGGAGGAACCATTACGTGGCGTTATGATTTCAGCTACAATTTCAGACTGAACTGTAACGTTGAAGAGCTTCCGGAAAACATTACGGTTGGCTTAAGTTACAGTGGGGCCTTTGATAGTCCAAAGCTGGGATTTGAGCATTCTGGTTTAAGTGAATTAGCCCTTACAGGTCTTCAAGAATCAGCAGATGATTTTTTAATGAATGGTTCATACAAGAGAAGTGGTTCATTTGAAATTAAAGAAGGTGAAAAGAAAGCGGGAAGCAGCAGCATCGAAATCACAATTACAAATGTTGCGATTGATAAGACCAATCATAAAATTGTAAGTGGCTCGTCATCTTTCACATTAACAGGTTCTGTTTCCGGAAAGGGTACATTTAAGTATGAGGGTACTGTTGAGTTTAAAGGCAACGATACTGCCGACTTGAAAATTAAGAGCGAAGTCTTTTTGCTAAACCTGAATGATGGTAGCGTAACGGCCAAATAAGAATTCACCTTGGTAAGGTGTAGGTAGGGGGTCGGGCAGCAGCAATGCGGCCCGATTTTTTTAGTTCATCGACTAAATACGGGTATCTGATAAATTAATTTCAAAGCGCAAACGGATGCACTCTGTGAGAAGATAAAAGAAGCGCTAACTTTGTTCCTTTAACAGACTCTTAAAATTAATTCTTTTTTAATCTAAAAAAAACACGGAATGATCTACACAATTTGCCTGCACTATGGCGTTTGTTGAGAGAATGTATTTTTTTTACAATGAATAGTACAATATCATGATACACCTAAATCACAACACTAACACATTGAGATTCCTAAGCAGTTTGTTACTGTGTTTGGTTGTATGCTCTACAGCTAAGGCGCAGCAGGATTCTAATGAAAACAAAAGTGTAGTATTATATGATCCCCTCCTTTGGAAGCATGAGCTAAAACTCAATGCAGGACAGCGGGAAAAAATTGAAAAAATAAACCTGGAATTTTACCAGAGCATTTATAAGACTGCAAAGGAAGGAACGTCTGATCGTTCAACGCTTCAAGCAAAAGCCAATCAATATTTACAACAAAGAAGTCAGGACATCTGGGATTCCTTTAATCCCAATCAGCGCAGAAAGTGGAAGCGCATGTGGGATCATTACTCATCTTAATTTCCTTTGAGCCTAATCATGCGAACCTATTTGTCAGCAAAACGAAAATGCTTTCTGAATGCCCAAACTCGTTAAAGTAGTCGTTCAATCCCTGGTTTTCATTTGAACCAATTGCAAAACAACGTGAGCCACAATACACAATTTGCTCACTTCCGCTTTCGATTTATGCACCAATTCGCTAGTCTTGTACATTACGGAAAAAAAATAACGTTCATTCATGAAAAAATTAGTTAGATTAATTGTCTGCATTTTATTCACTTTCTATTCTGCTGAAGCAGCAAAAAAAATTGAAGGTTATATACACCATAATGACAATCGAAAAGAGAAAGTAACCTTCCTTATTCCCTTTGGTTTTCTAAGTTCTGAACCATCTTACGTAAATCTTCAGCGACAAATTAAATATCTCGTAGGCAAAGAGAAGGTTGCATTGCGTGCAGATGATGTAAAGGAAATTTCGTTTACGATCAAGGGCCAAGAAATTCGTATGCGGTCAGTTTATGATAATCTTCAACAAGGATGGTCTTCCGGTTCGTTCATCTTTTTGAAACTTGAAGTAGATGGACCCGTTAGTCTATACCACTATTACAGTACAACAACGACTCCCGGAGTATATACTGGTGGAATGATGACAGGAGGAACTACCAACACCACTGATCGCTTAGTGGTTCAACGAGATAATGGAGAACTCATTCGTCCACGTACTATGTTTTTTAGAAAAGACATGGCTCAATTTTTTGCTGATTGTCCTGAGCTTGTTAAAAAAATTGATGATCGGGTTTTAGTTAAATCCGATCTCGAAATTATCGTAATCGAATACAACACAAAATGTTTGTGACAAATACGAAATAAATTCCTGAATGATTCGAATCACAGTCGGAGTTAAAGGAAAACCAAACAGGAGGTTCTAACTTCCCAATGTGAATGCCAATTTCATATAGCTCAAAACTTCCTTATTCAAATCTCCCTTTGCATACATTCTAAGGTGATGGTTATATTGTTTTGCATCCCCCGGTACTTGAGCAATCTTTTGAAAGCATAAATTTTCTGGATACGATTTTTCAAAAGTGAAGACTACGTGGATGAAATCTTTTCCGAGGTGAGTCATGTAGGCAATGCGCTTGCTTGGTGTTGCTATTCCAATCATGGTCTTGGTAGGATGTATTGTAATTTCTCCAACCCGCTGGTACTGTTCAATGAAGTGATGAAACAATTCAAGTGTGTGAGTGGATTTGCCTTGCAGAAAATCTTCCAACGCTTTATCAGTCGAGGGTATTGATTTACTTTTCACTATTCACTTTTTAATTGTGACAAACGAATAAACTAAGTTAATCAAAGATGGCGACACCATTTTCCTTTGTTTCTCACTATCCTATTATTGAAATCAAGTCAAAAGTAGTGAACTGATTAATGATCGTTTTAATCCTGCTACACCAACAATCTAATCCATTGTCTTGGTACAGATACCCGCTTATTTTGACTGTATCTCCAGATAGTTCTGTCTTTCATCAGATCATAACAAAGCGGCTATGGCGCAAAAATGAACCTTTTTCATCCGCTAATGTAAAAGACCCGAATGCAGGACTTCCTTCATCGTGCGTCATTTCAAAATTATTTCTACTTTGGTTACCGGTTCGTTAGTATATGACGCAATTCCATCGCCCAACTCAAAACTTTCTGCTCGGCAAAAATCAGCCCTTCCTTGCATTCGCTGATTATAAATTAGTCGTGTTAACGGCACAGCTCAGCCTGCTTACCATTTTTATCTGCCTGCTATACCTTGTTATTGATCTTCAGAATGGCATTTTTGATTCCTGGTATTTACAACTTGGTGGAGCGCTCCTGTCTCTGCTCAGTTATATTTTGAATAGAAAGGGATATCACTATTGGGCAAAAGTGCTTTTGATCCTGGCGGGAGACATTATCGTCTTCTCTTTTTCTATACTAGAACCTATTGAAATTGGAGTCGGTTTCCTTTTCATTCTTTGTTACATCGTTACGATTGCCGGTTTTGGTTTTGAACATCGAAGAACTTCTTTGGTTTTAATTGCCTTTACAACTATACTAATTCTTTCCTCTGTTGTCTTCGAGCTGCACATTATTCCCAGAAGAGTTTATACTCCGGACTACATTAGCGTTAACCTGACTATCAATCTACTGGTTACTTCTGTTACCAGTGTGCTGGTAGTTTACTTTTTGGTAACACTCAATCATTATTCTGAAAGTTCATTGCGAAAAAACGAAATGGATTTGAACCAGAAAAATGGAGAGCTTGTAAAAGTGAATAAAGAGCTGGATCGTTTTGTATACAGCACGTCTCATGATTTGCGATCACCCATTAGTTCGTTAAGAGGATTAATCAATCTCACGAAATACACTAACGATCCTGTTGAAATAAAATCATACCTCACCATGATGGAAGGACGATTGATTCGGCTTGATAAATTTATTAAAGACATTTCTGACTATTCACGAAATTCAAGATTACCTTTAAATATTGGAGAAGTAAATATCAAAAGTTTTATTTACGAAGTTCTTGAGAATCTGCAATTCTATCCTGGTGCAGAAAAAATAAAACTGGAAGTAAATGTACCAAATGAACTCACCATACAAAGTGATCCAACGCGTATGCAGATTTTATTGGGCAACCTGCTTTCCAATGCCTTCAAATATAGAGATCAGGCGAAGACTAATTCTTTTATCAAAATCCATGCGCATAACAATGCAACGCATATCATTATAGCAATAGAAGATAACGGCATTGGCATTCATCCCGATTACGTGGCAAAAATATTCGAAATGTTTTTTCAGGGTTATGAAAAATCAGATGGCTCCGGTCTTGGGCTTTATATCGTAAAAGAAACGCTTGAAAAAATTAAAGGAACGATTTCAGTAGAAACCGAATTGGAAAAGGGCAGTACATTCACTGTTACATTACCAAAGGTAATTCAGTGATGAATACTTCTAAAAGAATTCACAAAAGCCTTACTGATTTTTTTATAAATAGTATACCTCTACTTTTCACGCGTCAATCTATACATAAGCAATGCGGCTCGCTTGGTTTGCATAGGTAAGGTCCGCAAGTTTGCAACTTCATTAACGGTATGACCGCCACTACTTCCTAAACCCAATCCATCCATTGCCATCTCTACATACGCAGCAGTGAACGAAATATCAGCTGCACCGGCATCACGAGGATTAACCGCTATCACATTTCCAAATCCAAGATCTCTGCTTACCTGATCAAACATTTTTAATAATTGATTATTTCCAGCAGATGGAGCTAAGGGAGGATAACCAATATCAAATGTAATTTCAGCTGATGTAGCCTGAAGGTTTTCCTCCACAATTGCTTTCATTATGTTTTGTGCTTTCCTCAGTTGCTCAGGAGACATCGCGCGAATATCGCCTGTTACTACAACTTCCTTTGCTACAATGTTATCTTTGCCAACAGCATTGCCTCCACTTATTTCTTGATTGTATTCAACACGATTTCCACCGAGAATCATTCCAGGATTAAATGTTAAATTGGGCTCTGGTGAAAGCTCAATATAAAATCGATTTAAGATTCGCGCAGCTTCATAGATTGCACCTGCTCCTACTTTTTCTGTAAAGAGTTGAGATGAATGAGCTGGTGTTCCACTAACTTTCAATTCCCAGCCTGAAGAACTTCTTCGTGATACAACAGCCGTTTTTGGATTTCCGGATCCATCTTCAAAACCAATTGCAATATCTGCGTCCCTTGCAGCTTGAATCAAATCCTTGCGTGCAAGATCTATTGGGCTGCCACTTAATTCCTCATCACCTGTCATCACTACAATAATGTTCATGTCTTTTAATAATCCAGCATCGCGTAATGCGGTTATGGATTGAACAATGACAACATCTCCACCTTTCATGTCTCCCACGCCAGGACCGGAAGCCATTGAATCATTCAGCATTTTAAATTGTTGAAAAGGACTTTCTAATTCAAAAACAGTATCAAGATGCCCAATGAGTAAGAGGGTTTTTCCTTTGCCATAGTGTTGCGCTACTAAATGTCCTGCGCGTCCAAAAGGTTTTCCATCTACCCATTTTGTAGTAAATCCAAGGGCATCAAATTTTGATTTAAAAATCTTGCCCACTTTATATACACCATCAAAATTCATGGAACCGCTGTTGATGTTCACTACTTGTTCCAAAAATTGTACAGCATCTTTATTATTGACATCTACAAATGCAGCAATTTTCTTTTCGATTTTAGAAAGTTGCGCTTGCGCGGAAAATTGAAGCGATAAAAGCAACACAAGCAAAATCAGGTTGGTCCTCTTAAGCATCCAAAATTTGAATCCTATATTGTGCATTGAATTCGTTTGAATCATACGTTGATTAAAATTTAATTTGGTGAAGGTACTAAGGTATCAAAAATATAGCATTGGCTATTTTATTAATTCGCGAATCAATACGGTGAATTAAACTTTTTACTCCTTCTTTCGGTTTACCAAACAACATCATTATTCGTGTCATTACACATGAGCAACACAGCAATTAAGACAATCAAACCCCTTGGATTCCCCTGGCAAACGCAAGATCCATTTCTCTTTTGTGTTCATCACGAAGATTTTTATCCAAAGGGAAATGATCTAATGGGACCTGACGAATCGCTTGCAGGCCGTAACATCGGGCAAGATTTTTCACCCAATCAAAAATGGCGCATGTATCATGGTGAAAAGGTACCGGGTTTTCCTGCTCACCCGCACCGTGGATTTGAAACGTTAACTATTGTTACGAAAGGGCTTGTTGATTATTCCGACTCACTGGGTGCAGCAGGACGTTTTGGGTTTGGTGATGTGCAATGGATGACAGCCGGCAAGGGCGTTCAGCATTGTGAGATGTTTCCGTTGTTGAATAGAGAGAAAGACAATCCATTAGAACTGTTTCAAATCTGGCTCAACCTACCGAAAGCAAATAAGTTCGCAGCGCCACATTTTGCTATGTTGTGGAATGATGTTATTCCAACGTACAATTCAAAAGATGCAAATGAAAAAAACACAAGTGTGCGCGTTATCGCAGGAAAAATAGAAAATGTAACAGCACCTAACCCTGCACCTAACTCATGGGCAGCGGATGTTAACAACGAAGTAGCCATCTGGACGATTAAGGTAGAGGCCGGTGGGCAATGGAAATTGCCAGTCGCTTCTGCCGGAGTAAATCGGTCGCTTTATTTCTATGAAGGATCTTCAATCGAAATTGCAGAAAAGAATTTCTCATCACATCAGGCTATTGAACTCCATCCTGAAAAAGAAGTGATTATGAAAAATGGCGATACTGAAAGTTTCCTGCTTTTATTACAAGGTAAACCCATTAGCGAACCAGTTGCGCAATACGGACCATTCGTTATGAATACACAAGCTGAGATTCAGCAAGCGATGAATGAATATCAAATAACTCATTTTGGCGGATGGCTCTGGCCGAGTCATGAACATGTTCATCCTAGAGAAAAAAGTCGGTTCGCTAAATATCCTGATGGAACAGAAGAGGTAAAATGATTTTCACCTCCTTGTCCATCAGGAACTAAATGCTTTGTATTAATTAACTTAAAGCCTCATCTTATTTTAAACTCTTTAGATAAGGTACACTGTCTTTGAGAATTGCCATGCTATCCATTTCAACAAAAAAGTTTTTCAAACCACCGGCCTTTGCAGCATCAAAAAATTCTTTCCAATCTACTTTACCTTTTCCAAGGGCTACCTGATCTTCTCCCACGCCAGACCAATCCGACAAGTGAGCTGAAATAAAACGACCTGGATATTTTTTAAAATAATCAGCTGCTTTATAGCCGGCAATAATCACCCACACTTGAAATTGCATTTTGATTACTGTAGG
>JANODK010000214.1:0-15405 GCA_031412655.1 Chryseolinea sp. | reverse complement strand
GTCAGCAACCCTTATATTTATTAAATTTAAAATTATCAGTATTTAATTATGCCAACCTCTCTTCATTGTTCAAAATATACCCTGATGTTTTTTTTGCTTTTATCATTGCAATCAAAAGGGCAAAATGTTGAGTTGTTTAATCACATATCTAATGAAGTAATCACAATACCCTCCAAAGTGTTAAATCAGGAACGTCAAATTTATATTCATGTTCCAAAACAGGATTCTGCAAACCCTACCAAAACTTTTCCCGTGTTGTATCTACTGGACGGAGAAAATCATTTTCATATACTTTCTGCATACATTGACTACTTAAGCCATTATGAAATAATCCCCCCAATCATGGTAGTCGGTATTATTAGTAAAGACCGAAGAAAAGATCTTACACCTACCAAAAGCATAATTGATTATGATGGAAAAATTGACTCTACGTATAACACAAGCGGTGGCAATGAACATTTTTTTCAATTTATGCGGACAGAACTAATGCCCTTCATTGAAACAAATTATAAAGCTGGATCATACAAAATATTTGTCGGGCATTCTTTTGGTGGCATTACAGCTATAAATTGTATGCTTACTCACCCGGATATGTTTAATGCTTATATAGCCATAAGTCCTTCGCTTTGGTGGGACAATAATTATGTATTAAAACTTGCAGAAAACAAATTGACAAAATCAGTGTCTCTCAACAAACGTTTTTTTTACAGTGTAGGAAACGAAGGGATTAATGATCCGAATTCATTTCACACTGACATAGTGAGATTTGATAGTTTGATTGTAAATAGAACACCGAAAGGGCTTCTATATAAGTACAAATGCTACCCGGAAGAAAGTCACATGAGTGAGCCAATTGTTGCATATTATGACGCATTACGATTTATTTATCAGGACTGGATACCCCCCGAGAAAAAATAATAAGTGAAGAGTATCAACTGAACAGCCGCTAACAAAAGATATAACTCATTTGCCTGAATTGTCTATTTTTAAATTAAGGAAAAAGCAAATACCTTATATCAAAACGTTAACAGCAAGCCAAAAAGAAAAATTGAAAACTGTAGACTAAAAAATATCATAATGACAATCTCAAAATCTTTAGCCTTAATAATCTTTGTTAGCTTGAATTTATTGGCGAATACTAATTCGACAGCGCAGAGTACGAAGACTAAAAAGTCAAAAAGTGGGGAAGTAGAATCTTCCATTATAACGTACGAAAAGTACATTGATGGCAATAATGAAGTACATCTCAAAGAATTTTTAGAACTGGTTTCTATCCCCAGTATATCCTCTATCCCCAGTCACAAAGAGGATGTAGCCAAAGCGGCTAATTGGATAGCGAACAAACTTAAATCGATCGGTATCCCTACTGCTCAAGTAATACCTACTGGTGGGCAGCCCATTGTCTTTGGCAGTTGGGATAAAGCTCCCGGCAAACCAACCGTACTTATTTACGCACATTACGATGTGCAACCTGTTAAAGAATCGGAATGGGTGATACCACCTTTTTCACCGGTAATTCGTGACGGTAAAATATTTGGCCGAGGAGCAAGTGATGATAAGAGTGGCGTAATGATCAGTATTTGGGCCGTGGAAGCCATGCTGAAAACAGATGGTACGCTGCCGGTTAATGTGAAATTTGTTTTTGAAGGCGAGGAAGAAAACGGCAGCCCAAATTTCAGGCATTTTATAGAAGCGAACAAAGAACTGTTAAAAGCCGACTTTGCCGTAAACGCAGATGGCGGCCAGTATAATGAAGACACACCGGAAATATTAATGAGTTTAAGGGGTACAGCCGTTATGGAGTTTACCATAAAGACTGCTGATACGGATGGCCATTCCGGACAGTTTGGTGGAAAGACACCCAATTCAGCGGTGATTATGTCACAAATGATTTCTTCGTTTTATACCAAAGAAGGTAATGTAGCCGTGGAGGGTTTTTATGATAAAGTAGTGCCGGCTACCGTTCAGGAAAAAGATATGATGAATAAAGTACCCTACAATAAAATGGATGATATGAAAATATTGGGTACTACAGTAGAAGTTGGTGACACAACGTATTCATCATTGGAAAGAATCTGGTTTCGACCAACGCTTGAAATAATAGGATTGCAAAGCGGTTATACAGCAATCGATGCACATTCGAATATCATACCCGGAAATGCAATGGCAAGGATTACCTGCCGATTGGTAAACAACCAAAATCCAAGTGAAATTCAGGAGTTGATTATCAAGCACATTGACAAAAACTTACCAGCTGGAGCCACAGTAAATTATAAATTTGGAAGAGGAAAAGGTGGAGCAAGCCCAATGAAATTTCCTGCTGACACGAAGGAATACAAATATGTGACCGCTGTATTAGAAAAAGTGTATGGCAAAACTCCGATTCAAATGGGTACGGGCGGTAGTATTGGGTCACTCCTTTCTATAAAGGAGACCCTTGGAATTTACTGTTACTCATTGGGGATGGAATTACCAGATGAAAAATGGCATGCTTCCAACGAATTTTTCAGATTATCCAGTATTCGTAAAGGACAATTGATTTATTGTTACTATTTAAAACATGTGGCTGACGAAGAAAGTAAATTAAGAAAGTAGAAAGCGCATAGCCAATGGAGTGTTTATGACCTGCGACAAAATGTAGATCATAGCAGGGATTCGTTTTAATGCAGCTCATATAAAATGAAATTCGACAAATATTTTCCGACAGAAAAATTAAAGCCCTACATCAAATATTTTGTAGTGTCGGAAAATGAATTGGCAAATGAATATAAGGTTTTTCCGTCTTCAGGTCTTGTTATTGGATTTCAGTATAAAGGACATCTTGCATCTATTAAAGACAACACCCTAAACAAATTGACATCGTCAGGCATTACAGGTATCTCGGACAGCTACAAGATCTTTAAAAACTCGGCTGACATTGGAACCATTCTGGTTTATTTTACCGAAATCGGATTTTCGCACTTCGCTTCACATCCGGTTAACGAACTCTTTAATCTGAGCCTTTCCCTTGACAATGCTTTTGACAAAAGTAAGATAAGTGAAGTCGAAGAAAAATTGGCTTCTGCTACCACCGAGAAGCAACGCCTAAAAATTGTAGAGCTGTTTTTAATATCACAGCTCAAGTATATTCAAACTGACAAACTCATTAGTGAAGCGGTAAAGCTCATCTACCAGTATAAAGGGAATATCCGTATTAAAGAGCTAAACGAAAAACTATTCATCAGCCAAAGTACTTTTGAGAAACGCTTTCGGAAAGTGGTAGGAACAACGCCTAAAAAGTTTGCCTCCATTATTCGTTTCAATTCGATTCTTCACGGTCTGAACGAATCAAAATCACTCATTGAAATATGCCACGAGAATAATTTCTTCGACCAAGCCCACTTCATTAAAGACTTCAAGCAGTACACCGGAGACACTCCAGAACATTTTAAACGCTTCCTGTAGATAAACGATTTTTTACAATCACAAAGATTTTCAGCATCGCACCTTTGTATTGTAATTCAAACAAATCGCTAACCATTAAACAAGGAAACAATGTTTACAGTAGAACAAATCAAAGCGGCACACAGCAAAGTGAAATCAGGAGCGGACTTTCCTGCTTACATTAAAGAAATTAAGTCGTTAGGTGTTACGCATTATGAAGCCCATGTAACCGATGGACATATTGACTATCACGGTGCTAGTGATTATACAGCGAAAGTGCCCGCAAAGTATGAACCGTTAGTAATTGCTGATCGCTCGAAAGGTGAAGAATTTAAAGCGGAATTAGTAGCTCACCAACAGGGCAAAACAGATTTCCTGACATTCATTAAAATGTGTGCGACATTCGGTATTGAAAAATGGGAAATCTGCATGGACAAAATGACCTGCACATATTACGATAAAGGAGGAAATGAAATTTTGGTTGAACAAATTCCGCAAACTTAAAACTATGCAAGACTTACTCCACCACTGGTGCAAGCGTCCCGCTTGTATCAATTACAATGTTGACGTATCGAATTAGTTGATCGACCAAGCGGGACGCTTGCGCCAGGCCAGGTGGGTGATGGAATTAGCTTATAAGCAAAACGATCGTGACGCTTGCACCGGTCTATTTGCCACCACGAAAGTAAGACCATCCCTCTTCTTGTTTTACCGAAAGCTCAACGATGGCAGCCGGTACTACTACGGCCTGGCTAAGCAGATCTTCCTTTTTAACTTTTCTGAATTTCATGGTGTTATTGCAGGCTGCAAAGGTCACCCCTTTTGCCGACCATTCTGCAACCGCTTTGCTGGCTTTGGAATTGGCAGTCATGAGCAAGTCGAGTCCACCCGCAAGACACACCACTTCCACCTCAGCATTAGGCCAGGCTGCTTTTACATTTTGTACTTGAAGCACTACACGCGATTGTGAAACAGAATCAGCATCGTTGAATTGGATGACGACCTTATGTTTTTTAAGATCGATAACGTCTGAATTTTGTTGTGCCATAACAACAACGGGTAAACATAAAATGAACAGCATTAATTTAATTGAAGTTTTCATATATAAGGGGATTAGATGTGTATCATTATTTCAATTCTTGGAAATGTATTCTTTCGGTCGTATACAATGTAATTGAAAGATCAACGTGTTAAGTTACACAAAAGTACATCACGGTTCTACACGAGACTTTGCCGTAAGGTTCAAAAAAAATTCTTAAAAGTTCAGACCGACATTTAAACAATTACGCCCCACTGGCGCAAGCCTCTCGCTTCTCTTTCGGTCCGTGTGGAAACAGACCGAGGAGAAATAATACAATAAGCATAGACTTCAAGTGCTTTATTCAACTGACAATACTTGATGCTATTCACGAGGATGGTGCAGCAGAGCAGTGTCTCCCGCCTCGGGGAGGCTGCGTAACTAAGGCATCTGATTTTTTTCTTAACCATTTTATCAGCGGTTAATAGTAGGTCACTTACCAATAAGTTGTTGCAAAACAATGACGAAGCGTCCCCGAGGCGGGAGACACTGCTGTGACGTGAATGCTGCTTTGGAAAAATTGGCTAAATTTGCGTCAACTGCGTTCATCATCAACGTTGTTACAACAACGTGATCACAAGTAAGTCAAGTAACGCGTCTCTTAACAACCCCTTATTTTTTACACCTTTTACATCGCCCACTGATCATTTGGCGATTCCTGAACATTTTGTTCTGATGCATAATGGAGTGCCACATGCCTTATGTAGCCTGGCTGCAGAAGAGTTGCAGCAGCATCTGAAAACGCAGAAGGTATGGAATCATAATTTTGGCCTCGCAGAGAACGATGTCAGTGTCATCATTGGAAAAATGTTTGGTGTGCTGGTGGTGATGACATCCGACCAGCAACTGGGCTACCTTGCAGCATTCTCCGGCAAACTGGCAGGCGGCAATCATCACGCAAAGTTTGTTCCACCGGTTTTTGACAGTCTTACTGCGAATAGTTTTTTGAACCTCGGTATGCAAAAATTAATGCGAATGAATGAGGATATCAAAAACCTGAGTGCAGCAAAATCCGAAGGAACGAATGAGCAACTCAATACTTTAAAAACAGCACGAAAAAAATATTCCGTTTCGCTGCAGCGCAAATTATTTGAGCATTATCATTTCCTAAACCAGGCAGGCGAAGAGAAGAGTCTTTATGATATCTTCAAAAAGGCTTTGCGGAAAAATCCACCCAGTGGTGCGGGCGAATGTGCTGCACCAAAACTATTGCAGTATGCCTTTCAGCACCACATGAAACCCTTGGCACTGGCTGAATTCTGGTGGGGACAATCACCAAAATCCGAAGCGTGGAAACATGGTCATTATTATGCTACCTGCAGTGAAAAATGCGGGCCTATTCTGGAGCATATGTTATCCAAATAATACGTTTCCTCAAGCGTATCGCGTATTGACCGACCAACTGTGGCAGGAGAACCAAGCGGGAGGCTTGCGCCAGAGGAGGGGTGGACATTAGACATTAAATGTTAGATAATTTATTAATTAGCTAATTCATTTGCTTGCGGTCGGGGTTGTCACTAATTTCTACTTAATCATTTTTATTACCGCTCAGCACCACCCAACAGCAACAGGTTTAAAATGACAAAAGCTACATCGGAAAGAAATAACGATAACAACATCAAATTTTAGATGCTTCAAAAAAAGAAAGAACATCCAACAGAAAAGTTAGGTTTACATCCGCGGAACAAACATCGTGGGCGTTATAATTTTAAAGAACTCATTAGCAGCTATCCTGAATTAGGTTCTTTTGTGCGCTTGAATGATTACCAGGATGAATCGATTGATTTCTCAAATGCAGAAGGAGTGATGATGCTGAACAAAGCATTGCTAAAGCATTTTTATGAAATCAATCGCTGGGATATCCCACCGGGTTATTTATGTCCGCCTATTCCGGGAAGAGCAGATTACATTCACCACATAGCCGAATTATTAGGAAGTTGTAATACTGAAATAATTCCAAGGGGCAACAAGATAAGATGTCTCGATATTGGTGTGGGCGTAAATTGTATTTATCCCATCATTGGGAATAAAGAATATGGTTGGTCGTTTGTGGGCTCGGATATTGAATCGGCTGCCCTTAAATCGGCACATAAAATAATAGAGGCTAACAACCATTTAAAAGGAAAGATAACACTGCGCTTACAACCTAATGCAAAAGATATTTTCTTAGGGATTGTTCAAAAGGATGAACGCTTCGATTTAACAATTTGTAATCCCCCCTTTCATGCTTCATTACAAGAAGCTCAATCGGGAACGCTTCGTAAATTAAGCAACCTCAATAATAAACGAATTACCAAACCAACGCTGAACTTTGGAGGTAAGAACAACGAATTGTGGTGCGAAGGCGGAGAAGGAAAGTTCGTACAAAGAATGATATCGCAAAGCAAACCATTCTCATCATCCTGTTTTTGGTTTTCTACGTTGATTTCTAAATCATCCAATCTTAAAAGCGTTTACGCTGCCCTAAAACATGCTGAGGTCTTTGAAGTAAAAACAATTCCAATGCATCAGGGCAACAAGACAAGTCGCATCGTTGCCTGGACATACCTACCCAGGGAACAGCAAAAAAAATGGATAAGTGAACGGTGGAATCAATGACAATATCAGGATGAAATTAAAAACGAAAGCACAATAGTGAAGCGAATAGGAGGAATCCTTGCTTGTCTTCTCATCAGACCCGAAACTTTAATCCATGAAGAAATTTTCAACCTTTCTGTTACTTATTTTTATTTCGTGTTTGCTTGGTGGTCTTTATGGTATACTGCATGATCAGCTAACCTATTCTATTGCTCCTGAGTACTATACCAAGTTTAAGTTCTATCAATTTGGTTTTCTGGATGAGGGTCAAGAGAAGATTTTTCCGAATCCACGATTGTATGTTTCCATTGTCGGTTTTTTAGCAACCTGGTGGATGGGGCTTTTTGTTGGAATTTTTTTAGCACTGGTGGGATTCATTCATTCAGAATGGAAGTTGATGTTTACCATCACACTCAAAGCTTTTCTTTTCACGATGTTAATTGCTTTTCTAACCGGACTCACCGGACTTGCCTATGGACATTTCTTTCTCGCTGATCTTCCCAAGGAAGAATTCAGCAATTGGTATCTTCCTGAAACCCTGATTGATTTCAAAAACTTTATTACGGTAGGATCGATGCACAATTTCGGTTACCTCGGTGGTGTGATCGGACTTGTTGTGGGAATGATATATAGCATCAGCCAAAAGCCCACGCTGGCTTCTGCTATTTTCTGGTGGGTGAAGAAGTAAAACATACTAGGTGTCTTGAGTAAGAACGCCATAGGCATCCCGCCTCAGGCGGGATGCCTATGCAAAGTTAAGCGTCACGGTTGTTCACCTCTGTGCCACAAGCACGTTAACAATTTGCTTCGAAAAAGAAACAAATTTTATCTCACACTTCTAAAGCACTGCACAATACAACCTGAGCGTATGCGCCAAATAATCAAAGTCACGATTGGTGACTTTAACGCGCAACCGATTCTGATCAATATCTAAATCGTCATTGACAATGTCTTTATCCGTTTCTCCTAAGGGTTGAATATCGATCACTTCATCTTTAGCAGGCTGATAACCAAAATCGGTGAACGTATCCGATGCATTTAGTAGTTTCTTCGTTGAGCCGTTGACATCCAGCATGACAACGATTTTTAATTTTTCCATTCTCTTAAATTAATTATTCTCGTTAGTACTCAATCTCTCCTCATCTACGATTACTAATTTACCGAATTAAACACATCAAAGAAAGAATGAATTCCATTCCGGATATTCTTCAACTGACACTTTAACAGCGTAAACATCGATGGAGAGGGATTAAGATTACATAACGGGGGCTGACTAAAAAGAAAATGAAGCCTCTCAGATTAGAGTATACGCGAACTTACTCAGGTAGGTATCTGAATAAAACAGACACAGTCTCGACTTTTTAGTCAGCCCTATGCATTACACTAACCAGAAAACGTAATGACTGTAAAAAAAATATTCTGTAAGGAAAAATTTAATCTGTTTTTAATATCTTGCTCTGATGTCCTGCCCCATGAAGGAGGTCAGACTGTGACTGTCGGTTTTGTTCTATTTTAATTTCACAATGCATCATACATTTGATACATCATTCAATTTAAACATTTAAAAATGACCAATCCAATGTATCCTTGCTTATGGTTTGACGGACAAGCCAAAGCAGCAGCAGATCATTACTGCTCTATTTTTAAAGATTCAAAAATCACTTCCGAAAATTCAATTGTGGTAACCTTTGAGTTGAAGGGAAATAAGTTTATGGCTCTTAAACGGTGGACCGAAATACAAGTTCACACCTGCGACATCTTTTGTATTAGAGTGCGAAACTCAGGAAGAGATTGATTACTACTGGGCAAAGTTAGGAGAGGGCGGACGATACGACCAATGCGGCTGGCTAGATGATAAATTTGGCGTTTCGTGGCAAGTCGTTCCAGCCATTCTGGGTAGGTTGATGAGTGACCCGGCTAAAGCGGGAAGAGTAGTGGAAGCTTTTATGAAGATGTCGAAATTTGATATTAAGATATTGGTGAGCGCTTAGCGAATATTTTTTGTGCATGCTGAAAAAAATAGTCACCATCTTTGGTGACTATTTTTGTTTGCTGAGCTTATAGATAGTAGGGACTGAGTTAAGAGTAGAATCCGATAGGTGGTTGAAGGCGTGAATGTTTGATGGTGACAAAGATTTTGAAGTCTTTCAAGAGCTGGGGTTGCATAGAGTATTTATTGAGTAAGACTTTTATTGCTAATTTGACGCCACGTCACCAAGTGAAATAAAACTGATGCGCCATTATTCATTCTCAATCATCTTATTTCTGACCGTTACTCATTTTGTGCAAGCGCAGCAAACATCTTCAAATGAGATAAGCCTGTTTCAGCCTGACAAAAAAAAACTGGAGCAGTTAACGTTTATTGCCGTAAACAAACTTCGGGAAGAAAAAAAACTGGAACACCTCTACTGGGATGAGGTACTCTTCAGGGCCGCGCAAGATCATGCTGACTTTCTGATTCACGAGAAGAAAATATCACACTTTCAAAAAACAAAAGGCAAAGGCACTCCCGGAGAACGTGTTAAATTGCACGAGGGCATACTTTACACAGCCATTGGAGAAAACATTGTTCAAATACAACTCGGTGTTCCATTCGCAGTAAAGGGAAAAAAGTTAAGTACGGTTACCTATGAGTCCTCAGCCCATATTATGGCTCAACTCTGGAAAGCCTCACCGGGGCACTACAAGAATATATTATCGAGCAAGTTTAACTGTACGGCACTTGCCACATCATATGACCCTGCAACGCAACGCTTGATCGCAGTACAGGTATTTGCGTTTACCCACACACCTGCGGTTTCTTCCGAGCTTCCTGATTATGCTGATCAACTCCTCCATTCTCCAATACCGGATCTGCCTTATAGACTAAAAGAATACCGTGGTCAGCGGCCAAAAAATCAAAAAGCCGTCAATAAATTTTTGAAACTGAAGATGGATCGCGGGTATTTAACAGGCTCATACCGCACAGCCAAAAAAATCTTCAAAGGCAGACGGAGTGGTATTACCCAGGAATATATTCCGTTGAGTCAATTCGATAGTGCAACGCAGGAATTTACACGTGTGCCGAATAGAAGAAACGGACTCTATGAACTTAATGGAAAACTCAGCAAGCCTGTATACAGAAGAGCACTATTGAGGTACAGCAGAAAAAACACAAACCGTAAGTATCTTATCGATACATGGCTGCTAAAAATAAAAAGGAGAACCACACAATTTCTTTACCCCCTGAATCCAGTGGAATATGAAACGGCATTTAGTCTATTTCTCATCCTACAAAAACAATTGCAGGTTCATAGGTCCTATGCTATGGTACCATCAGAATTTTTCGATTTGCCTTTCCCCTCGCTGCCATACAAAAACAGTTTCAGACCGAAAGACAGAAAGGATCAATACAAAGTCACCTATCAATATGACACGATCCGTTTGCAGATTCAATATCCTTCCAAAGTCGTAACCATTGACCAGCCGAAGCAGCGCGAGGTGGAGGATTCATTCAGTCGCATTCGCGGAAAAATTGTGGCCGTAGAAGGGGAAGCGTTTGCCAGTATCGAAGGGGAACAAACAGCAAATGATCGTCTGGCTCGGGAACGTATGCAAAACTTTATGTCTTTGTTACGGCCGTATCTGGATACTGCGAGCGTAATACCAGAAATCGTTACGCGCGAACAGTGGACATTGTTCAGTAAGCAGATCGAAGCTCATAACCTCACTGCATTAAAGGATATAACAACGGAAGCTGCGAGAGCTTACGTGAATGAACATAAGAAAGATAGTCTGCTATCGGAGTTACTGGATGAACAGCGCTACACTCGTATCACCCTTGTATGGAGAACTGAGCACACTGAAGTTATTCCCGGTAAAAGTTCACTTCAGGAATATAACCAGCTAAAGCAATTCGTTGAATTAATTGAAAAGCCAAAACAAAAACTAATTGATCAGTTAGAAAAGGCACAGCTGGCGGTCTATTATGAACTCGCTCGAGTCGACACCACAAGTAAACTTCCTGAAGTTCTTGTATTGGAGCGTTCCCCTGTGTTTCGATATCATGAATTGGTTTTTAAATATTCCATTCAACATAGCATAAGCGACAATGAATTTTACAATCAATTACACCAACTCGCCAAATTAAAATACTTTCCGACACATTTGAAAGGTGAGGCTCACTATAACAATCTTGTTTTGATTTATCGATCGTATGCCAATCGCAAGTTGATGGAACTGATACCCAACCCACAATGGCAATGTCGCCAGTACAGGCAGTCAGAATTTCACCTTAAACGGTTTAAAAAAATTAAATGCAAGCGTGGTGAACGCGCAGTATTTGACGATGTTGATGAGGATGTTTTCTTGAACGAAATGCCTGCTCTGATTAAGGCCGGAAAAGATGAAAAGGTTAAAAATTTTGCTGAGGATGACTTATGGAAATATCATTGCCTATATAGAATATACCTTGCCTACCAGTGGATTCCAATTGACCCAGAGCTATTCACCTTGCTTCCAAAATTCAAAACCTATTTTCATCCCAATGATGCCGTGTTAAGCGATGAGGGGCGATTGAAGTTTGCTTACTTTTATTGTGCAGTCCAACGATATGAAACAGCCTTGAGTCTAGTGAAGCCATTGGCCGTTCGGGATGAGCCAAACAAAGAGGCATTGAAACTTTATCTCACGCTTATCTATGAAGATTTCAAGGATCAACATGAATATTCTGAATTACTGATCCGGGAATTTTCCCGTCTGGGTAAGGAGGAGTGGTGTGACCTATGGAGCAATCCAAAATACCTGAATTTTCTGCTGCTCGAGGATTTGAAGCTGAAGAAGTTTTACAATTGCAATTGTGATCGGTGAACATCTTTCACGATTGTGTTGGAATTGGCAATTGATGTCATTATAACTTTCCCAACACCGTTTGTGTAACACGCTTGCCTTGGTTGTAGGTTTATCGTTATATTTAAAATCAACGTCACCATCATAATTTCTCGCCATGAAGAACATCCTTTTATTTTCAATTCTATTCGTATCTGTAAATGTCTTTGCTCAAAATTCAATTCAGGGTTTTACAGAAGAATCGGCAAAGAAAGAGCGTGCACTTGAAGTGCAATACGATAGTTACCTCAAAGCCTCCAACCTTGACGAATGGATGAAACATTTAACCTCTCATCCTCATCATCTTGGCTCTGCCATGGGCAAGCAATATGCGGAGTGGATGCGTGACCAATTCAAAAGCTGGGGATATGAAGCAGAGATCGAAACCTTTAAAGTTTTATTTCCGACACCAAAAGTAAGAGTGCTGGAAATGTTTGGCCCAACACGGTACGTAGCTAAGCTGGCAGAACCACCACTGAAAGAAGACGCTACCAGCAATCAAACAAAAGAACAACTCCCTACCTACCACGGTTTCTCGGCTGATGGAAACGTGACGGCCGAATTGGTATTTGTAGGTTATGGTGTGCCCAGTGATTACGATGAACTGGACAAACTGGGTATCGATGTAAAAGGAAAAATTGTCATAGCGAAATACGGTGGTTCATGGAGAGGTATAAAACCAAAAGTAGCCCAGGAAAAAGGAGCGATCGGATGCATCATCTATTCTGACCCGAAGAATGATGGATATTTTCAGGGAGACGTTTATCCCAAAGGGCCATTCCGGTCATCGTTAGGTGCACAACGTGGATCCGTACTGGATCTCCCTGTTCGTCCCGGAGATCCGTTAACACCCAATATAGGGGCAACCGAAAATGCAATTCGCCTTGAAAGATCACAGGCTGATAATTTGATTCATATACCAGTGATTCCCATTGGATACGAAGATGCGCTTCCACTATTGAAGGCACTCGGTGGACCCGTTGCACCAGAGTATATGCGTGGTGCTTTGCCGATAACATACCATGTGGGGCCTGGTCCGGCACGCGTACATTTGAATTTGCAATTTGATTGGAAGTTGGTCGACTGTCATAATGTAATTGCAAAAATGAAAGGCACTGAATTTCCGGATGAATGGGTGGTTCGTGGCAATCATCATTATGCTTGGGTTAACGGAGCGAATGATCCAATTAGTGGTATGGTGGCCTTGATGGAAGAAGCACGCGGTGTTAGTGAGTTGGTAAAAAGTGGATGGAAGCCGAAGCGTACTATCGTTTACTGTGGATGGGATGGCGAAGAGCCTGGATTGATTGGTTCAACGGAATGGGTGGAACATCATGCAAGAGAATTACAGTCAAAAGTTGTGACCTACATAAACTCGGATGGTAATGGAAGAGGTTTTTTATATGCAGAGGGTTCTCATACTTTAGAACAAATGGTAAGTGATGTTGCGAGGGATGTAACAGATCCACAAACGCACGTGAGTGTATTGGAAAGAAGAAAGTCCGCTTTAGCTGCTACTAGCTTGACGATTAAGGAAAAGAAAGAAATTCTCAGCTCGTCCTCAATGACGATTGGCGCATTGGGTTCTGGTTCCGATTACAGTCCGTTCATTCAGCATTCCGGAATACCAGCGCTTAACATCGGCTTTGGTGGTGAGGATGATGGCGGAGAATATCATTCCATCTATGATTCGTACGATCTTTACAAAAGATTTAAAGATCCGAAATTTGAATATGGCATCGCACTCGCGAATACATGCGGGCGCATAACTCTTCGATTAGTGAATGCCAATGTATTACCATTTGATTTTAAAGGTTTTCATAAAACACTGAGTTAATATGCTGGTGAACTGACATCAATGGTAGACAAGATGCGCGAGTCTACTGAAGTTGAAAATCAGATGATTCTTGAAAATCGTTACACACTGGCGAGCGATCCAACAAAGACATTTGTTCAACCGATGGCAAAGGAAGCTGTTCCGTATTTAACTCTACTTTGTCACAACAATTTTACTGATATTCAGCGAGATAGTTATCTTTGAGAATTATAAAAAAAATAGAAGCGGGAACCGCTGATAAGAAAGAACGGCTCCCGCATAAAATGTAAAAACAATCAAACATATGATAAGAAAACTACACTGGCAAAAGGCCTTCATGGCCGTATTGTTTCCTTTGTAGAAAATTTCAAGTCATGCTTCACGCTGATCAACAGTGCTGCTCACGAAGTTTCCTCTCACTACTTACAGGGTCTCTATGTTTCGGACAAACGGAATTGTGAGAAGATCAGCAAACGGATCGAACGTAACGCTCAATCACTCAATCATTTTATAAGTAACAGTCCGTGGGATTGGCAAAACGTGGGTATGCGCTTGGCTGATTTATTTGTTAAGATGTTGCCCTCCTGTTGGTTGGATGACTTGTGTTTGTCATTAGACGAAAGCGGCATTCCTAAAAAAGGTAAATCATCGGTGGGTGTGGCACATCAATACTGTGGACAGTTAGGAAAAGGAGCCAACGCTCAGGTTGGTGTTTATGCAGGATTGATCTGCCGTGGCTTCTACTGCCTGATCGATGCCGTTCTCTACCTGCCCCAAAAGTGGTGCGATCGGAAAGATACCGACATTCCTGTTGAAAGAAGAAACCATAAAACCAAAATTGAACTGGCGTATGAAATGATCCTACAGGCGCGCGATGTTTTGAAAGTTCCTTTTAAATGGGTGAACTTTGATAGCTTCTATGGAAGAGACCAGTTTTTTCTCCATCAACTCCATGAGCAACAGATCACTTTCGTGGGAGACGTGCCTAAAGACGCCACGGTGTATTTGAAAAAACCTACACTGTATATACCTGAAAAGAAAACCAAGCGCGGAAGAACCTTCACACGCTATCAAGTAAAAGGCAAGTCTACAGAAGTGCAGAAGCTGATGAATACCTTAACCGAGCGTGACTTTCAGAAGTTTTCAGTACGCATCACCAAAGCGGGTAATCGTATAAAAACTTCTTACCATGTGCGCACGGTTTATATTGCCCTAAAGCAATGCGGTGCAGTGATGGAAGTAAAACTGTTAATCCGTAAAGATGAAGACGGCACGATTCGATACGCACTAAGCAACGACCTGAAAGCCAGCAAACACCGTTTGGGATTTATGCACAGCCAGCGTTATTTTATTGAGCGATCCTTTCAGGAACTCAAGCAGCAACTCGGCCTCAATGAATATCAGGTAAGAGGATATGGTGGCTGGCATCGACACATGTTCATGTGTATGATGGGATTATTATTTATCCAAACCGAAAAAATGGAGTACTTCAAAATAAAGGAAGTCCCATCAACACCTCAATTGGCAGAACTTATAAAAATACTATTGCCGCAAAAGATAAGAACCATTACCGATGTACTGGCCGAGTTCAAAAAATTAAAAATCCCCAAACATCTATACTATGGAAGTGGCCAAAAAATCAGCA
>JANODK010000213.1:0-13853 GCA_031412655.1 Chryseolinea sp. | reverse complement strand
GTTTAACTATTCTTAATTATTGAATATCTTGAAAACAAATCGTGCATATCATCATCACCTCAATCATCAATGAAAAAATTGCTTAAAAATTTTCTATTTGTTCTTGTATTTTTTTCTACAACGAATGTGTTCGCGCAAAGTGATTTAAAGCTTTGGTATAAGAAGCCTGCACGAAACTGGAACGAAGCATTACCTATCGGGAACGGAAGATTGGGTGCCATGATTTTTGGTGGAGCTAAAGAAGAACTCATTCAACTAAACGAAGCTACACTTTGGTCAGGGGGACCAGTCAATACAAATCCAAATCCATTTGCAGCTAAATACTTGCCTGAAATTAGAAAGGCGTTGTTTAACGAAGAGTATGAGAAGGCAGAAGAGTTGACTAAAAAAATGCAAGGTTTGTTTACAGAATCCTATGAACCGCTTGGTGATCTTACTTTTAATTACACCATAAATGGGGAACCAACCGATTACTATCGCGATCTCGATATTTCTACTGCCATCGCAACAACACGTTTTAAGATTAATGGCATTGAATTTACCCGCGAGCAATTTGCATCGGCAGCGGATCAGGCAATTGTTATTCGTCTCACATCAAGTCAGAAAGGGGCTTTGAATTTTACTATTGGCACTTCCAGTCCTTTGTATTTTAAGAATAAGAGTATCAGAAATAGTGAAGTTGCTATGAAAGGAAGAGCACCATCACACACTGACCCAAGCTATCTTCAAACCATGGAGCAGGCGGTTATCTATAATGACCCGGCCAATTGCAGAGGTATGCGATTTGAACTTCGCGTTAGAGCTAAGAATACCGATGGCACAGTTACCAGTAGTGAATCGGGCTTACAGATAAAAGATGCAACTGAAGTTGTTTTATTCTTATCAGCAGCAACGAGCTATAATGGTTTTGATAAATGCCCGGTGAGTGAAGGTAAGGATGAAAGTAAATTGGCTGAGCAATATCTGAATAGTGCAGGGTCGCAAAGTTTTGATCAGCTAAAGAAGAATCACATTTTGAATTATCAACAGTTTTATAATCGCGTTAATCTGTCATTGAATGGTAATCCTAAAATCGACCTTGCTACTGACGAACGATTAGTTCGCTATACAAAAGGTGAAGCGGATACTGGTCTTGAAGCATTGTACTTTCAATTTGGTAGGTATCTGTTGATTTCTTCTTCACGTCCCGGAGGAATGCCTGCCAATCTTCAGGGAATTTGGAATCACCATGTGCGCCCACCATGGAGCAGCAATTACACTACAAACATTAATACCGAGATGAATTATTGGATGGTGGAGTCGTGCAATCTTTCTGAATTGCATACGCCACTATTGGATTTGATTGGTCGATTGGCTGTGACTGGCAAAGAGACTGCTCGCAATTTCTATAACGCACCTGGATGGGTACTCCATCACAATACGGATATATGGGCAACCTCAAATCCGGTAAGTGGAAGTCCATCATGGGCAAACTGGCCATTGGGCGGTGCGTGGTTAAGTCAGCACCTTTGGGAGCATTATCAGTTTACCGGCAATGTTGACTATTTAAAAAAGGCAGCGTATCCAATCATGAAAGATGCCGCTGTTTTTTGTTTGGATTGGTTGGTTGAAGATAAAAATGGAAAGTTAGTAACAGCTCCATCCACTTCTCCGGAGAATGTTTACATCACTAATAAGGGAATTAAGGGCACGGTTGCTGTTGCATCAACAATGGATATGTCAATCATACGGGATTTGTTTTCAAATCTAAAAACCGCATCTGAGAAACTAGGAATAGATGAAGAGTTCAGAAAGACATTAATTGAAAAACGAAGTAAACTCTTTCCGCTTCAAGTTGGTAAGAAAGGTAATCTTCAGGAGTGGTCACAAGATTGGGAAGATGCAGAACCACAACATCGGCACATCTCACATCTTTATGGATTATTTCCGGGAAATGAAATTTCTCCTCGCACTACTCCTGTTTTTGCAAAGGCAGCAAGTAAGACGCTTGAGTTTCGTGGTGATGGAGGAACAGGGTGGTCAAAGGGATGGAAGATAAATGCATGGGCACGATTACTCAATGGTGATCATGCACACAAGTTAATTCGTGAACAGTTAACAGTAACTGGAATGGAAGGAACGGATTATAGTAATGCAGGTGGAACATATCCCAATCTCTTTGATGCTCATCCACCTTTTCAGATAGATGGAAATTTTGGTGGAGCATCAGGCATGACTGAAATGTTATTACAAAGTCATTTGGATGAGCTTCATCTTTTGCCTGCCATTCCATCTGAATGGAAACAAGGTGAGGTGAAGGGACTTCGTGCACGGGGAGGATTTGAAGTGAGCATGTCATGGGCAAATCAAAAACTAACAATGGCTTCTATTACATCTCTAAATGGCGAACCTTGTATCGTTCGAACATCGTCTCCTATTAAGATTGAAGGTGTTTTAGCAAAATCACAGAAAACAGAATTTGGTTATGTCACTACATTCCCGACAAAGAAGGGGAGTGTTTACAAAATCAAATCAACACGATAAAATTTTTGAGGTTTTAATTCTTAAGCGATTGATGAAATAGTCAATAGTCACCAATCCTTTTTTGATATACGTTTATTCAAGGTACGAGAAGCACAGGAACGTGAATGTGCTCCATTAAATCGGCTATCGTTTCTTTTCCCGATTCGTTTGCATTTTTATTCATTACCAAAAAACTCAATGAATTTTTCTTGGCGTGATCTTCAATGCGATCTGTAACAAATCCAATTTCGGTTTTGAAATCGTATTGAATTCCTTTGCCAATCAGAAATTCTTTCTCCAATGATATAAATTGTTTCTGCGCTTCTTCTTCCATTTTCTTTTTTAGTTGCAAGACTTCGCCATTTCGATAGTGAAGAAGTCGATAGGTATATAGAATAGTAAGATGAATTTTGAGTTGTTGTGCCATGGTAACAGCCCAACGCACGGTCTGCTTTGATGATTCAGACAAATCAATGGTGCAGAGTATTGTATTTGTTGGTGCGTTCAGTCCCGAAATTTCCTTCATGGCACGAACATAAGATGTTTCAAAGTCGAATGAAGGGATTTTGATCAATTGCAAGTATGACTTTTGTCAGCTTATATAAGATCATTACTTTGCACCTTATGGACGAAATGAACACACCCCTTTCTTTAGTTTCCAATGATGCTTTCCGCGAGATATTCCAAGGTATGTCGGAAGGTATTGTGATGGTTGATGACAAAGGAAAAATAGTGGTGGCCAATAAAATTGCAGAACAGATTTTTGGCTACACTGAAAATGAATTGACTGGTACAGTAATGGAGAATTTATTACCCGAACGATATAGGGGACATCATGTGAATCATCGTAAGGGATTCAACGCGCACCCTGAACCCAGAAGGATGGGGTTCGGTCGCGACCTTACTGCTTTGCGAAAAGATGGTACCGAGTTTCCGGTTGAGATTAGCTTAAGCTATACGCAGCTAAAAGATCAATTGTTGGTAATGGCGTTCATTAGCGATATCACTTTGCGAAAGAAGGCAGAAGAAGCCTTGAAGCAAAGTGAAGAGCAGTTGATCGTATACGCTGCGGAATTGGAGAAGAAAGTGCAGTCGAGAACAGAGGCACTTCACATCACCATTCAGGCATTAGAGAAGGAAATAAACGAGCGAAAGAGAGCGGAAGAAGAGGCGCGAAAGGCTTTAGATAGAGAACGTGAGCTTAATGATCTGAAAACAAAATTTGTTTCCATTGCTTCTCATGAATTTCGCACGCCTCTAAGTACCGTGTTGAGTTCGGCATCGTTGATTAATCAATACAACGAACGCGCAGAACACGATAAGGTAGGCAAGCACGTGCAGCGCATAAAATCTTCGGTTAATCATTTAACGTCTATCCTGAATGATTTCTTATCTCTTGGAAAATTGGAGGAAGGTGTCATTGATGTCAATGCTGAGTTTCTGAGTGTTATCGATTTTCTGGAAGAAGTAGAAGAAGAAATCAGTCCGATATTAAAAAGTGGACAGAAACTTAAGCTTGAGTACCAGACGGATGAAAAAATCCTTTATACCGATCCGAAAATTTTGCGCAACATACTTTTCAATCTCATCAGCAATGCTATCAAGTATTCCGAAATAGATAAATTCATATATGTGAAATGTGGATTTGAAGACAATCAATTTGTATTTACGGTTTCAGATGAGGGAATCGGAATTCCGAAAGAAGATCAAAAGCACATGTTTGAGCGTTTCTTCAGAGCGAGCAATGCAGGTAATGTTCAGGGAACCGGTTTGGGCTTGAACATTGTGAGACGATATGTAGAGTTGTTATCGGGTTCGATTTCGTTTGAAAGCGAATACGGAAGGGGAAGTGATTTTAAAGTGATGATTCCGGGTGGAGATAATTAATTATAGACATGAAAAAAATACTGTTGATCGAAGACAATCTTGAAGTGAGAGAAAATACAAATGAAATACTTTCATTGGCGAATTACAATGTCGTTACCGCTGAGAATGGAAAGATTGGTGTTGAACTTGCTCAAAGTGAAAAACCTGATCTTATCATTTGCGATATCATGATGCCAGAGCTGGATGGTTATGGTGTATTGCACATCCTCGGCAAGAACGAAGCCACGGCCAGTATACCGTTTATATTTTTAACTGCCAAAACCGAAAAGTCTGACATTCGAAAAGGTATGAACCTCGGTGCTGACGATTACCTCACCAAACCATTTGATGACACCGATCTGCTCAACGCCATTGAAGCACGTTTTCGCAAAAACGACATGCAGCAAAAGCATTATGAATCAACTCCTGAAGGATTAGACAATTTCATTAAAGACGCGCAACAGATTCTGCATTTAAAAGATCTGGCAAAAGATAGAAAAGTAAAGTTGTTCAAGAAAAAGGCAGAAATATTTTCAGAAGGCGATATGCCATTGAATCTGTTCTTTATTAAATCCGGGAATATAAAAGTATTCAAATCACATCCCGATGGAAAAGAGTTGATCACCACCCTCTACAATGAAAATGATTTTTTTGGTTTTGAATCCATTCTTCAGAATGAAAACTATAAAGAGTCTGCCATTGCCATGCAGGATACGGAATTGGTTATGATCCCGCGCTATGATTTCATGCTGATGATTCAAAGTCATCCTGATGTTTCTGCAAGCTTTATCAATTTATTGTGCAAGAAAGTAGCGGAGCGCGAACGACAATTAATTAACCTCGCGTACAACTCGGTGCGTCAGCGTACAGCTGAAGCCTTGCTAAAGGTTAATACATTAAAAGATTCTAAATCGGTTATTGCCATTTCACGCGATGATCTCGCGAAGATTGTGGGCACCGCATCTGAATCCGTAATCCGTGTACTCTCTGATTTAAAAGATGAAGGTATTATTGAGATAGAGGGAGGGAAGATCAAGATTCTTCATGCTGAGAAGTTGGAGAAGGTTGTGAGGTGGAGCGTGGCGAGATAAATTATCTACCTGCACATCACAATATCAATCACCCCTTCCTTAAAAGAAGTCGCGTGTGGAAGATGAACAATAAAAACTCTTGCAATCAAAACAACGCCTGATAGCGCTAACATTCCTGTTGTGATGTTTCTCAAATCAAAATGAAATCGTTTGATCATAAATTGAAGGACGCTGGTGAAGCCGAGCATGATAGGTAATGTGCCTACACCAAACAGCAACATAAAATTAAATCCATCAATAGGTCTTTGTAGTGTTAGGCAATAGGTAAGGGCAAGAAAGGTTAAGCCACAGGGAAGCAAACCATTGATGCTGCCCAACATAAAAAGTGATCTATAGTTCTTTTGATTGAGGTATTTGCCAAATATATTCTTTAATCTCAGACTGAGTGATTGCATTATGTTGGAGAGAATGGGAATATGAAGGTTTCGTATTCCTCCAAAGGCAATGAGCAAAAGAGCAATACCAAGAATAATCGACAGAAGATTCTGATAATTCCGTGCAGGCAATGCCATACCTGCTCCGGCAACAATCATTCCGAGCAGGGCATAGGTAAACACTCTTCCTGCATTGTACAGAACTCTGCTGAGAACAATGGAAGGCTTCATTGCAGTGGCCGCCATTACCAATGGACTACACATACCTAAGCAATGTAAGCTTCCGGCTAGTCCAATGATGAGTGCGGTGAGTACCATTTAGATATTAATTATTTCTTCGATGTAGAATTCTTTGCCATCCATAGTCCAAAGAAGTTTGGCTTTGTACATGCCGCTTTGCAATCCCCTTAGGTCAATTAGTTGACTTCCATCTTTTGAAGTGTTGAATTTAAAGTTCTTATCCATTTTCGGATTAGAAGGACAGAATAGTTTTAGTTCGCTACTTTGAATTTCTTGTGTCTGCATGAATTCTACGTGTAGCAAATTATTCTTTATTACTTTTACAATCGGCTTCTGCAGAAGTTTCTCTGTATTATTCAACCGCTGAATCTGATCCTGGTATGCAAGCTCTTCCTTGTAATAGTCTTTCGATACCAGGTTAACATCTTCACGAACACACACTGTTACCAATGTTCCAATGAATACTGCGAAGAGTATGAAGGAGACAACAATCCATTTTCCAAAGTTCATATTTGATTTTTAGTTTTGTTCATTTATTTACGTCATTGCGAGGAAGCTTACCGCGTCCGCAGGTTTGCTGACGAAGCAATCCCTCCACTACAGCGAGCGCAAGAAAAGGCAGAACTACTTCTCACGCATTTCATAGGCTGGGGATTGCTTCGTCAGCATGTCCCGCTTTTGAGCGGGACGCTTCCTCGCAATGACGTGCTCTGTTGTTCTACTTTCTTTAATTTCGTTTTGCATCTGATGCTTTACTTACTGGTCCGATGAATTTAGCTTTCACGGTTTCTATGCGCTCACCATTCTGATAGATTCCAAGTATTACCACTGTTCGTGCATTCTTTACATTGTGCTCAGGTATCTTAATGAAGAAAATACTTTTGGCCATTCCTTCTGCTGGAATGTCAATTGCTTTTCCATCTGCTTTCAAAATCTGAACGCCATTTGGTTCTTCTACCTTCACTTCAAGTTTAATCGGTTCAAAGGTTTTGTTTACGAATTCAATGTTGTACAAATTGGTAATGAAGCCCGCTTCGCGCTGATATAATGTTCCCGGAACTTTCAACACTGTTGTCTCTACATTTGAACGAGTAACCAATGCAAAACTCAAAAGTCCAATCAAAGCAACTAATACGAAAGAGTAAGCAATGACTCTTGCATTGATGATTTTCAGAATACCTTCTTTGATGGAATTATACGAAGCAAATCGGATCAACCCTTTTGGCTTTCCGATTTTGATCATTACATCATCACATGCATCAATACATGCCGTACAATTCACACATTCCAATTGTGTACCGTTACGAATGTCAATCCCGGTAGGGCAAACATGTACACAGAGTTTACAGTCAATACAATCGCCTGTATCGGCTTGAGCAGTTAAATCTTTTTTCAAACGACCACGGGGCTCTCCACGTAACCAATCATACGCAACTACAATAGATTCCTTGGTGAGTAATACACCTTGTAATCTTCCATAAGGACATACGGCAATACAGGCTTGCTCTCTGAACTTCGCATAGATGCCATAAAATATTCCGGTGAATACAATTAAACCAATGAAGCCAGCAAGATTTTCTCCGGGAGAATGTTGTACGATTGCCAAAGTCTCATCAATACCGATCATGTACGCCATTAAGGTATGTGCAATAGCAATTGAGATCAGTAGAAAAATAATATGCTTGCCAGTTTTCTTTACGATCTTCTGAAGATTCCAGGGCTCCTTTGATAGTCTCCTCTGTGCAGGTGCATCACCTTCAATGAAGTATTCAATTTTGCGGAATACCATTTCCATAAATAAAGTCTGCGGACACATCCAACCACACCACACACGACCAAACACGACTGTGAAAAGAATGACAAAAACAAAGAATGTAATGAGTACAATAGCAAGCAAAAAGAAATCCTGAGGCCAGAAAGCCTGACCCAGAATAACGAATTTTCTTTCGAAAATATTCAGTAAGAGAAGAGGCTGACCACCAATCTTAATAAATGGTCCGCCAAAGAGTAATGATAGTAAAACTACAGTGACAGCAATTCTCAAGTTGTGATACTGTCCGGAAGGTTTCTTAGGATAAATCCAAATTCGTTTTCCTTCCTGATCAACCGTTCCTATGCTATCGCGAAACTCTTCATCGTGCAGGAGATATAGATCTTCAATAAGTTGTTTGTCTTTCATTTCGCGCATTGCTAAGTTACCGGTTACCCGTTTCAAGTTCCCGGTAACCGGCATCTTTTTAGAGTGAAGCCCTCACATTAGTTGAGTCTGCGTTCACTGTTGTTGTATCTGACTTCATTATTTCTTCTTTAAACAATTCTCCCTGAGCTGCTTTTGCACCTGCTGGATTTGTTCCTTTCAAACTCATCACAAAGAATGTAGCTGCTTTAACATCCTGCGGGCTCATTGACTTGCCCCATGCTGGCATTCCTTTTTCTACTACGCCATTTTTAATTGTTATGAAAACGTTTTTGATACTACCACCGTGAATCCAATAGTCGTCCGTCAGGTTTGGACCAATGGCGTTACCACCACCGTCAGCTTTGTGACACGATGCACAGTTATAACTTACGAATACGGATTTACCTTTTTCAATGATGGCTTTATCGTTTGTGAAGGCAAGTGTATTTTCGTCAATAGCTTCCTGAGGTTGTGCAGCTTTTAGTCTACGTGCTTGTTCCTCGGCCACCGTTAGCTCTTGTTGGTATTCATCCAGCTGCAATGGAAGAGTATCGCTTATATGATAGATCACCAGATACACAGCACCCCAGGCAATGCATCCGATAAACAACCACGTCCACCATGGCGGTAAGTGATTGTCAAGTTCTTTGATACCATCGTAATTGTGATCTAGTTCAATGTCTTTTTCCTTTTCTACGGGTACAGCTGCGTTGATCTGATCAATGAATTTATTCCACCAATTTTGCTTTGGCGCATAGGTAATACCCAGCTTGCGCGCCCTTTCTTCTTCAGCCTGATCAGCAAGCATGTTGAGAATCTTCCATAAATAAATGGCAACAAAACCGACCAATACAATAACGATAAGAACAAAAAATGAAACCAGGTAGAGTGGTAGAAGCGGATCGTTAATGGGATCATTCCAAAATGATTTGGTTTCTGTTGTCGCTTCCTGTGCAAAAGCTGCGAATGACAAGAGTAAGAGAGATAGAATTGAAAATACCTTTTTCATAACCTTATACATTAAGATTGGTTTCGTTTTTACGATCGCTACTGTCGATAGGAAGATTTTTCATTTTCTCAAAGAACTTCTTGTCGGTTGTAAAGACATAGAGTAGAAGACAAAGAAAGAAGATGAAGAATATCGCGAATGAGATCATAGGCCAGATGGCGATGTTCTCTATGTTTTCAAGAATGTTCTTATACATGACTTTTTAGTTTTTATGTTGATTTGGTTCTGTTCCAGGTTCAAAGTTCCAAGTTCCATGTTAGAGGGTTGACGAATTCAAGGTTCTGGAATTCCAACTCCCATTTCATTCTAAAACCTTGAACTTGGAACTTGGAACTGTGAACTCGGAATTATTTATCCGCTACTTTTTCTGCCTTAATATCTTTACCCAAGCGCTGCAGGTAAGCAATCAATGCAATAATCTCTGCGTCATCTGCTACTTCGATTCCATCTGTTTTGAGTGTAGCAGCGATCTCGCCAGCTTGCTTTTCAAGGTCATTGTTTGCTTCGTCCTGATATCCATCTTCGTAAGGAACTCCAATAGTTCGCATCGCATTGATCTTACCCGGAGTTAAACTCTTGTCCAGGCTTTGCTCGAACAACCATGGGTATGCAGGCATTATCGATCCGGTAGACACCGCATCCGGTGCAAGCATGTGGTTGTAGTGCCAGGTGTTGGAATATTTTCCATTCATACGATGTAGATCCGGACCAGTGCGTTTTGATCCCCATAAAAATGGATGATCATAAACAAATTCACCCGCTTTAGAATATTCACCATAACGTTCAGTTTCTGATCGGAATGGCCTCACCATTTGTGTATGACAGTTCGAACAACCCTCACGAATGTAAATATCACGACCATGTAGTTCGAGTGGACTGTAAGGCTTCACACTCGAAAGTGTCGGAACGTTTGATTTGATTAAGAATGTAGGAATCATTTCGATAGCTCCTCCAATCAGAACGGCAATAAGGGTTAGTGTCGTAAATAAGATTGGTTTGTGTTCCAGAATTCTATAATGCCAACCGCCACTCTTTGCTACAAATTCTTTAGCAAGAGGTGCTGCTTCTGCGTCTTCGTTCGCAGTGAATACTCCAGCGTAAGCAGTCTTAACTAAATTGTATGTCATGATGATGGCTCCGGTGAGATACAATGAACCTCCAAAGGCACGCAAGGCATGAAGCGGAAGAATCTGAACCGTTGTTTCTAAGAAGTTTTTATAGACCAGAAATCCTTCAGCATTAAATTCTTTCCACATCAAACTTTGCACCACGCCCGATACATACATCGGTAATGCGTAGAAAATAATACCAAGGGTACCTAACCAAAAGTGAAGGTTGGCCAATTTAGGCGAATAGATTTTTGTATTCCACATTCTTGGCACAACCCAATAGAGCATCGCGAAGATCATGAAACCATTCCAGCCCAAACCACCTACGTGTACGTGTGCTACAATCCAATCGGTAAAGTGAGCAATGGCATTAACATTTTTTAAAGAAAGGAGAGGACCTTCTAATGTTGCCATACCGTATGCAGTCACTGCTACAACCATGAACTTCAATACAACATCTTCGCGAACACGATCCCAGGCACCCCGCAAGGTCATCAAGCCATTCAGCATACCACCCCATGATGGAGCGATGAGCATAATAGAGAAAACAACTCCAAGCGATTGTGCCCAATCGGGAAGCGAAGTATATAATAGATGATGAGGACCGGCCCAGATATAAAGGAAAATTAATGACCAGAAGTGAATGATGGAAAGCCTGTAAGAGTATACGGGTCTGTTAGCAGCTTTTGGAAGGAAGTAATACATCATTCCCAGGTATGGTGTTGTCAAAAAGAACGCAACAGCATTATGACCGTACCACCATTGCACCAATGCATCCTGAACACCAGCATACCATGAATAACTTTTGAAAAGTGTTACCGGTATTTCAAACGAATTGACTAAGTGTAGTACGGCAACCGTTACGAACGTAGCGATGTAAAACCAGATGGCCACATACAAATGACGTTCTCTACGTTTGATGATAGTGCCAATCATATTCCAACCAAATACCACCCAGATAATAGTGATGGCGATATCGATAGGCCATTCAAGCTCCGCATATTCTTTTGATGTAGTCAATCCCAACGGAAGGGTGATTGCCGCAGCAAGAATGATGAGTTGCCATCCCCAAAAATGAATCCAGCTTAATTTATCGCTGAACATTCTGGCCTTGAGCAATCGCTGCATGGAGTAATACACTCCGGCAAACATTGCATTACCTACAAAGGCAAAGATGATGGCATTGGTATGCAAGGGTCGAATACGCCCAAAGGTGGTATATTGCAGATCGAAGTTGAATATCGGATATACGAGCTGAAGGGCAGCGGTGAGACCGACTAGCATACCTACCAAGCCGAATATAACGGTGGCGATGATGAAGGCCTTTACAATTTTGTTGTCGTAACTAAATTTTTCGATTTCCATATCGAGTGGCTGAGGTTTAGTAAGAATTTTTCCCGCCTTAAAAGTAGAACAGGGTCTCAGCACCGATAATGATTGATGTTAGGGGAGAAGGTGATTTTTGTCAGTCTCTACAGAGTTCCGTCATTGCGAACTGAAGCGAGGTGTTTATGCGATGGAGTGAAGCAATCCCCGACCACGAAGTGCGCACGTTGTAGTGAAGAGATTGCTTCGTCAGCATTTTTTACCGAGACGCTAAAAAGCTTTCTCGGAATGACGCTAACGAGTTCGTCATTGCGAACTGAAGCGAGGTGTTTGTGTGATGGAGTGAAGCAATCCCCCGACTACGAAGTGATCTCGTTGTAGTGAGGAGATTGCTTCTATAGGTTTGTGATTCGCAATGACGTTAGCTAATTAAATCGCTTTGCTAAAAACCTGTGCTTGATTTTCGCTTCTGTTCATTCGCTGATCGAATATACTGCAAATGTTTCGGATGAAGGGTTCGCCAAGTGTTGTTACCTGAAGCCCTTGATCACTTAAATATAAGATACCTTCTCTCTCCATAATCCGCAAAGCTTCTAGCATAGAGGAGTCTGTTACTTCCATCAAAAGTTCTTGATTTAATTTTGCATGACAACTGATTTCAAGAATGCATTTTTTTAGAAGCAAATCTTCATCGTTGAGTATATGACCTTTTGTAACTGCTGAATGGTTTTCTTTTACAGTCAGAGTGTAGTCTTCTACCTTTTTAGCGTTTTGTGCGTAAGCATATTTTGCATCGCTTATTGCAGAAGCACCTAAGCCAATAAGCAAGTCGGTATTGCTGGTTGTGTAACCCATAAAGTTACGGTGCAATTTGCCTGATACATGTGCTTTGAAGAGTGAATCATGGCGTAATGCGAAATGATCCATGCCGATGTCGGCATAATCATTCTTCTTCAATGTATGTCTTCCGATTTCATAAAGATGTCTCTTCAATGCCTGTGAAGGTAAGTCAGCATCATCATATCCGCGCTGACCAGGTTTTAACCAAGGCACATGAGCATAGCTATAAAATGCGAGACGATCTGGCCTTAGTGTTAGTACTTTATCAATGGTGTCGGAAACGGTGAAAGGCGTTTGAAAAGGTAAACCATAAATGAGATCGTAGCTCACAGATTTATAACCAATCGCGCGCGCCTGATCGGTAACGCGCTGCAAGTTTTCAAAGGGTTGAATGCGATGAATGGTTTGCTGAACTTTTTCATCGAGATCCTGCACACCAAAACTCACGCGCTTAAATCCAAGATCGAATAGAGTTTTGAGATGTTCGTAGGTAGTATTGTTGGGATGTCCTTCAAAGCTGAATTCAAACTCATCGTGAATCAATACATCCTCCAGGAGGTATGTAATTAACCAGCGCAAATTTTTTGCATCAAAGAAAGTAGGCGTGCCCCCACCCAAATGAAGTTCGCGAATAATGGGAGGTCTTCTGAAAACCTTTTTATAGTCATCCCATTCTTTTAGGATGGCTTGTATGTACGGGATTTCAACATTATGATTTTTTGTGATGCGTGTTGTGCAGGCACAATACGTACACAGACTTTCGCAAAAGGGTAGATGGATATATAAACTAATTCCCTTTTCATCGTTTGATTCTTTAAAGGTTCTTCTCACGGAATCAATCCATTGTTCTGTTGAGAATAAATCAGTATCCCAACACGGCACCGTTGGATAGCTTGTGTAGCGTGGTGTTGGAACATCATACTTTTTAATAAGCGATACTTGCGAAGGATGTTTGATCATGACTCAAAGTAATGGGAAGCGATTGCATTTGGCTATGATCCTACTCAATGCATATTATGATTTTTGTCATTAATTATTTAGTTTCCATTACGCAGAAAATGATTTTCAATTGACTTAGAAAACGTAGCATCGGACTGCTTTGTCAGCGATATGAAGAGTCGAAATGAATGAAAGATGTGATTGTGCGCGGAATTTGAAATGTAGCAGCGAGGTCGTGAGTAGTCCGCGCAAAAAAAACTCATTACTAAAATCCTGCGAGTCGCAGGATTTTAGTAATGAGTTAAATAATACATAAAATCTCCCGTTAACAAGCGGGAGATTTTATGTATTTGATCGCGCGCCTCCCATTTGGAGCTG
>JANODK010000212.1:0-10907 GCA_031412655.1 Chryseolinea sp. | reverse complement strand
TGCTTATTCAACTTCACTTAAAAGATCAGCAAAGTGATTCACGCGTGGTGAACATTGCCGGTAAGCAGCGTATGCTGAGCCAGAAAATTTCAAAAACTGTTTTACTCTTAAAGCCAGATCAGTCAGAAAGTGATCGAGTCGAAAAGTTGAAACAACTCGATGCTGCCGTTTCACTTTGGAAAATTTCGCAAGACGGATTACGCCATGGCAATGACAGTCTTCGTTTGCCCGGAAAAAATAGTGAAGCCATCGTTACCTTATTTGCTTCTATTCAATCTGACTTTGATGCAATGAATCAAGATGCTCAAGCCATCATTGCAGTGTTAAAGAAGAATCCAGCAGCACCTTACACTGATCTCAATCCGCACATTCAAGGTATATTAAATCACGAAGGTGTATTTCTCAGCGGTATGGAGCGCATTGTGCTTCAATATGAGAATGAGGCACATGAAAAAGTTTCATCACTGAGTAACATGGAATACATTCTGATGATTATTTCTCTTGTAGTGATTGCACTTGAAATCTTGTTCATCTTCCGGCCAACAACGCAACATGTAAACAATACGGTGAACAAATTGGTGGACTCTGAAATGAATGCCCGAAAACTTTCGAAAGAAATTGGTGAGTTGTATGCATCCCTGGAAAAATCATACGAACAAATTTCGATCGTAAATCAACCAACAGAAAACCCACGCTTATTTGCAAAAACCGATCGGGGAGGTAACGTTTCGTTTGTCACGGATTTATTTGCTGACCGGACAGGTATTGTGAAAATAAAAAAAGGCATGCGCCTTTGTGATCTTTTTCCGGGAATGAAAAATGCTGATGATTGGATGGATGAAGTAGTTGAGTATGTATCGGAAGAAAAATCATGGCAAGGCGAATTGTATTTTGAAGACTCAAAGCAACTTGACTGTTGGGCCGACATTACAATAACACCTGTATACAATAATCAAAATGAAATTGATGAATTGCTGGTAATGGGCACAGACATTACTGAACGGAAGGCCGCGGAACAAAACATGAATAAGAAGAACCGTGCGGAGATTGAAAAAAAAATCAATCAACAGAAATTCCGTTCGGTGCTTATCCTGGAAGGACAAGAAGAAGAACGCAAACGCATTGCCATGGATATCCACGATGGCATCGGGCAAATGTTAACATCATTGAAATTTCAAATTGAATCGATCGATTTAAAAGAAGGAGAACGTGCAGAGCAAAAATTCATGGAAGTTGGCCAACTTATTAAACAGGTAATTAAAGAAGTAAGAAAAGTTACCTTCAATTTGAAGCCGACTGTTTTGGGAGATTATGGATTGCAAGCAGCGCTCAATGTTTTTATTCATGAGATTGGTAAGCTCACCGATATTAAATTGATTTACACAACAGAAGGAGAAATAGACAGGCTTCCTCAAAAAATCGAAAACAATATTTTTAGAATCATTCAGGAAGCCATTAACAATGCTATTAAATATTCGGAAGCTCCTGTCATTGAAGTTATCTTAAAAGAAAATGATGATGATCTTGTTATTGTAGTGAAGGATGAAGGCAAAGGCTTCCAAACAAAACTGGTGGAGGCGAGAAGTATAAACATTGAATCGGGTCGTGGCTTTTTTAATATGTATGAGCGCACGGAATACGTCAATGGAAAGCTTGATATCAACTCAGATCCAGGAAAGGGAACGAGTGTAGTGTTACATGTTCCAATCCGCAAAGAAGTGGTAATGGAATAGTATTGAAAATGTAGAATATGGAATGTGTGTTAACCTTGAACTCTGAACTTGAAACTTTGAACTATTGCGCATGGAAAAAATAAATATAGTATTAGCAGATGATCACGTTCTCATCCGCAAAGGGATAAGAGCCATGTTCGAATCTGATTCAGAAATTAATGTTGTTGCTGAGGCAAGCAACGGATTAGAAGCCCTGGAAGCGGCAAAGAAGTATAAACCCGATATTTTGGTGCTTGACATTCGCATGCCCGAGATGACCGGACTGGAAGCAGCAGCTAAATTGAATGATTACGCACCAGCAACGAAGGCCGTTATTCTCTCCATGCACGATTCAGAAGAGTATGTATTGCAAGCGCTTGATGCAGGCGCTTATGGATATGTATTGAAGGATACTGATAAAAGTGAGTTTGTAAAAGCACTGAAACAAATTTACGGAGGTAATAAATACTTTAGTGGAGCAGTATCGAATGTATTAGCCAACCGATTACTCAATACAAAATCTACTGTGCGCACAGCACCAGTTGAAGATCAGTATAATCTTACCAAGAAAGAGAAAGAAATTCTGCGCATGGTGATTGATGGCAAACCGAACAAACACATTTCAGAATCATTGGGAAAAAGTGTACGCACCATTGAAACGCATCGGTTTAACATCATGAAGAAACTGGGTGTTAACAACGCCATCGACATGGTGAACAAAACCGTGAAGGAGAATTTGGTCTAACAATGAATTGAAGCGCAATTATAAATTATCGTAAAAAGGTTTCCTTCTTTCAAGCTTCAGATCCTGAAGAATAGAAGCTTTTACAGCGATAGTAAAGTTATAAGATTGGAATCTTCCAAAGGGTACCCAGTTTACGTTCATAGTCCAGCAATGCAAATCGCGTGATATACCAACATTGGTTTGTGTAAACTCTTTCGATTCAAAATGGTAGCCTGAACTATAGGTTATTTTCCACGCCTTTGATATAGACAAGTCACCATTCATGTTGATGGTTTGAGTGATCGTTGGTTTTTTATTTAGCTGATGACCGTAGCTTAGGTTATAACTTATGTTTAAACTCCACGGAATTTCAAAATCAACATAGGCATCTGGGTTTTGGAGTAAAAACTGTTTCTCTTGTTCGGGTAAATCAGACTTACCTATTTTTTCGCGACTGGTGGTTTCTTTGCTTTGCGCTTTAGGGTTTAAATTGGTACTGATGGCAAGAGTTGCATTGGTTATTCGTCCAATGCTTCCTGCTTTCCACGCCAGCGATTTTGATCTTTTTTCAACTTGAGTCACTTCACCTTCTTCGCTTGTATTGGTCTCAGTAATATAGTTGTATGGATCAAGTGAAGCAGAAAGGTTAACATTAAGTTTATTGTTCAGCACATTGGTGTTTGCGGCAATGCTGATGGGCGCAAGATTGAATGAATCAGCTATGAGGTTGTAGCTTGAGTTAAACGAAAGGTTATTAAGCAACATTACTTTTCGAGCGACTGAATCATCCTTACCCTGAACTTTCATTTCAAGATTGTTTCCTAAGCCAAAACCGATAGCGCCACTTTTTCCAGTGGTTGATCCTCCATATAAATATCCCTGATGTTTTGATTGATACAATAATTGTTTTGTACCATCGCTATTTGTTACGGTTACAGTGTCAAAATATTCCTTGTTCTTGCTGAAATCGGGAGTATAGCCAAATGAAACTGATGGGTTAACAACATGGCGAATCGCTTGTACTTTGCTTGTTTGCTTTTTGAATAAATACGTTCCATAAACACGTGTGGTAAGACCGGCACTAACGGAGTAATTTAAAATATTACTAAAGCCACTAACGGTCTTTGATTTCAGAACATCATCTTCCTTGTCCACTGACCACTCTAGCTTTTCTCCATACATAATATCAGTAAAACTTACCGAAGGCGAAACGGTGAGAAATTTAAGAGCCTTAAAGGAAAAAGAAATAGGAACGGTATGGCGCATACCCTTTCTTCCATTTTCAAAAAGCGTAAGAAAGTTTTGTGTAAAGGCAGTGATGCTATCTTTTGTCGGATCAACACCTATTTTACCAAGGTTGTTGTTGAGGCGGTTGGCAGCATTCATCGTGTAAGCAACCGAGAAGTTATCAAGCGGGCCGGTCTTTCCTTTTTTACTCAAGAAAGGGTAGATGTTGGTCATGTTTACACTAAGACTTGGCAGCGTTAAGTCAACAATTTCAGTAACCAGATCTTGGTTGTGACTTAAGTTTAAGCCCATTGAGAAGGGTGTTCCTGAAAAACGTTTGCTGAAGGCAATATTGGAACTCAATTTAGTTGATGTGTTGCTAATGGAAGATGATGTTTGCTGTTGTTGCGTGCCATAACCAATGTTATTGTTCTTATTAAAAGAAGCCGTAGCCGCATTTACGGAAGCTGAGAATCGACCTGTTCCTTTTGTCTGAGGTGTATGGCTCCACGAAATATGATAGTCTTTTGTATAATCCTGACTTTCAATTTTATTATCAGAGCCCGGATTTTTTGAATAGGCAAAATTCAGACTTCCGGTGTATTTATAACGCCTCTGATAATTTGAGTTTATATATAAAGCATGAGATCCTTTCGAATAAAGATCAGCCGTAACGGCCAACTTTACTTGCTCACTGATGTCAAAGAAATATCCGAAGCCGCGCATATTAAAACCTCTTCGGTTTTCTGTTCCAAAGGTTGGGAAGAGAATACCGGAAGCACTTTCTTTTTGATCGGGAAACATGCCGAATAGAAAACCGAATGGCAATGGAATTTCATTGAATTCCACATAGAAGGGTCCGGCCACAATTTTATCACCCGGTATGGCTTTCGTTTTTGTAGCCTTAATCGCGTAATGAGGATGTTCCTGATTACAGGTGGTATAGGTATTGCGGATGCTCAGTAATTCACCTTTCTCATTTTTATAGACAATGTCACCATGTAAGAAACCTTCACCTTGAGTGGTTACAACTTCGCTGATGCGTGCGCGCTTGGTTTTAAAATTGTAGACAATGTCTTTTGTTTCATAAACTTCCGCTCCGTTTTTAAAAATAGGATAGCCTACCCTTTGACCGAGCGAATCCCGAATACCATGTGCTGTTAAGGTTGTGTTGGCATAATCGATTATAATTTCTTCTGCCTCTAATTCTATCTCACCATACTTTATCTTTGCATTACCATAAAGCCAAATCATTTTGCCATCCATGTTCGCGTTAATCGAATCTTTTGCAGAATAGGTAATGGTTGTTTCAATGTCGCTTTGCTTTTTTAATGCGAGGGAATCCAGCTTTAAACTGTCAGAAGGAATGGAAAGGGAATCGGTTGGAATGGTTATTGAGTTGAGTGGCTTGGCTAACGAGTCGGTTTTAGCGGGCAATGTTCCAGGTGGAGCTTTAACGGCTCCTTCTACTTGCCCGAAGGAAGCCTGAACTGAAAAAAGAAGGAGAACTATGAATAGAATATATCGCACACACGCAGAGTTGAAGGTCAGTTTTTTAGCTTTTACTGAAAAATGTACACTTTTGCGTAAAGTTATTGCAAATACTTTGAACATCTTAAGACCCGTGAGGAATATCGGTTTAACAGCGCTGCTAATAGCAATAACCTTGCTAAACTCATCTACTACCTTTCCACCAAAAAATTCAAGACATTTCGTGGTGGTAATTGATGCCGGTCATGGTGGTAAGGACCCGGGCAATTCAGGTAAGGTGGCAAAGGAAAAGAACATCGCTTTGAAAATTTCTTTGAAACTAGGTGCTCATATCGAAAAGAACATGCCCGATGTGAAAGTAGTGTACACCCGAAAAGATGATCGATACATTGGGCTAGACGAGCGGGCAGATATCGCTAATAAAGCCAAAGCTGACCTTTTTATCTGCATTCATGCTAATTCGCACACTACTTCAAAACCTTATGGTACCGAAACATTTGTAATGGGGCATCATAAAGATGATGGGAACCTGGAGGTAGCCAAACGAGAAAACTCGGTGATTTTGATGGACGAAAATTATAAGGAACGATATGAGGGCTTTGATCCCAAGAGTCCGGAATCTTACATTTTGTTTACGCTTATCCAAAATGCATATCAGGAAAGCAGTTTGAAATTTGCGCAAAAAGTTGAAGATCAATTTAAAGCAAAGGCGGGCCGCCTTAGTAGAGGAGTGAAGCAGGCCGGTTTCGTTGTTCTTTGGAAAACGACAATGCCGAGCGTTTTGGTGGAAGCGGGATTTTTATCCAACTCGACAGAAGAAAAGTTCTTAAATACCGATGAAGGTCAGGATTTAATTGCTTCCGGAATTTATCGGGCGTTTAAAGAATACAAAAGTGAGGTAGAATCCATAAATTGACGGCCTGAAACAGAGAGTCCTCAAACGTTTATACATGAAAGTATCTAAAGAATTTAAGGTTGGCCTGTTCATGGTCATATCGATTGCCTTGCTATATTTTGGTTTCAATTTTTTAAAAGGGATTGATTTTTTCTCGACCTCTAATAAGTATTATGTTATCTATAAAAATGTAGATAAGCTTACCGAATCCAATCTGGTTTACCTAAATGGTTACGGTGTTGGCCGGGTTAGCAATATTGAAATTCAGCAAAGCAAAAACCGCGTTGTGGTTGAGTTAGATATTGAATCGGATATTGTATTAACCGATTCATCAACTGCTGAATTGAATGGTGAACTGCTTGGAGGCCGTTTTGTTTTATTAAATGTCACTCCGAAAGGAAAACCGCTTGAGCCCAAAGACACTATCCGGGCTGCTGTTGCAAAAGGTATGTTAGATTTTGCTCAGCCTGTTGCGCTTACTTTACAAGAAACCCTAAACCATTTGAATGAACTTTTAGGAGGCCTTTCAAAAAACATGGGTCGCATCGATACCTTGTTTATTGGATTAAAGCAAACCCCAGGAATTTTGAACAAGACCCTGGCAACGGCAAACTCAAATATCGGAACGCTGGGAGGAGAATTTAAAGTGGTTGCCGGTAACATCAATACAACACTGGCTGAGCTGAAACCTACATTAGCGAATTTCAAATCGCTTTCCGATTCATTGAAGATGATGGAACTTAACGGTACATTAAATAAAGCACAAGTATCCTTAACGAAATTGAATGAAACCTTATCGCGCCTCAACAAGGGAGATAATACGATGAGCAAATTGATGACTGAAGATTCGCTTTATGTAAATCTGAACAAACTTTTAGTAACGATCGATTCGCTTGCCAGTCATTTCAATAACAATCCGAAACATTTCATGTCTCCGCTTGGCAAGAGTCGTAAAAAGATTGAGCGCGATTTAAAAGAGCAGACCGAGAAGAAGAAATAATTTCAAAGGCTACAAGCTTTAGGCTACAGGCTGCATGCTTGCGACCTGTAGTATTTATTTTTTTATAATTTCATTTGACGTTTAAGGTTGTTTCTAATTTTCAAATCGTTCATTTTTAAATTTTCAAATTGAACTCTCCATGGCTAATGATTTAGAATTCAACAAGAACGAAGATCAGCTAAAGCAACTTATTTATAAACTTCACACCCGGTCGAAGAAAACGAAGCTTGGTGGTGGCGAAAAGAAAATTGAAGACCAACATCAAAAAGGAAAACTTACAGCGCGCGAACGCATCGCTTACCTAACCGATAAGGATTCAACATTTTTAGAGATTGGTTTGTTTGCGGGCGATGGAATGTATGCAGAACAAGGTGGTTGTCCTTCGGGTGGTGTGGTTACAGGTATCGGTTATGTAAAAGGAAGACAATGTGTAATTGTAGCTAATGATGCTACCGTAAAAGCAGGCGCATGGTTTCCGATCACGGCAAAAAAGAATCTTCGCGCACAGGAGATTGCAATGGAAAACAGATTACCGGTCATTTATCTTGTTGATAGTGCCGGAGTCTTTCTTCCGATGCAAGACGAAATTTTTCCAGACAAAGAACACTTCGGAAGACAATTTCGAAACAATGCAAAGATGTCATCAATGGGTATCGTGCAGATCGCTGCCATAATGGGAAGTTGTGTTGCTGGTGGTGCCTACCTTCCAATCATGTCAGATGAAGCAATGATTGTTGACAAGACAGGTTCCATTTTTCTTGCCGGATCGTATTTAGTGAAAGCCGCCATTGGTGAAGATATTGATAATGAAACATTAGGAGGAGCTTCAACACATTGTGAAGTTTCAGGTGTAACCGATAATAAATTTCCAAATGATGAAGCCTGCCTCGATTATATCCGCTCATTGTTTGATAAAATCGGATCACCTGCAACAGCGGGATTTGATCGGATAACGCCACAGTTTCCAAAATTCAATCCGGAAGAAATTTATGGAATACTTCCAGCCGATCGCGCCAAGCCATACGACATGCTGGAAATCATCAAAAGACTAATTGATGATGCTGCCTTTGATGAGTACAAAGCACTTTATGGAAAATCATTGATTTGTGGAACTGCCCGCATTGATGGTTGGGCCGTGGGCATCATTGCCAACCAACGCAAAGTAGTAAAGACCAAGAAAGGCGAGATGCAAATGGGTGGAGTAATTTATTCTGACTCTGCTGATAAGGCTGCGCGATTTATCATGAATTGCAACCAGCGAAAAATTCCATTGCTGTTCATGCAAGATGTAAGCGGATTTATGGTGGGTAGCAAAGCTGAGCACGGAGGTATTATTAAGGATGGTGCTAAAATGGTAAATGCCATGGCAAATTCTACCGTTCCAAAGTTTACCATTATTGTTGGCAACTCATATGGTGCGGGCAACTATGCCATGTGCGGCAAAGCCTATGATCCAAGATTAATTTTTGCATGGCCAACGGCACAGATTGCAGTTATGAGTGGAGCATCGGCTGCAAAGACCTTAGTACAAATACGAGTAAGCACATTGAAAGCGCAAGGCAAAGAAATCACAAAAGAGGAAGAAGATGCGTTGTTAAAAGAAATCACAGATCGCTACAACGAACAGCTTAGTCCATATTATGCCGCTTCCAGAATTTGGGTTGATGGTGTAATTGATCCAGTCGAAACACGCACTGCAATATCAATGGGCATTGAAGCTGCCAATCATGCACCTGTTGAGAAATTTAATGTTGGAGTATTTCAAACCTGAAAAGAGAACGTTTGGTGCAATTGATCAGAAAGTTTAATAGCTAATTTTTTCAAACACCTGTTGCTCCAGAGGAGCAACCTATTTGTAGCTGTAAGATTATTTATTATTCCGGCTCCAGCGGAGCCGCCTATTTGTGAATGTGATTCGTGTTGCGGGATCAATTTTTAAAACTCCTTATTGGTGCACACAAAGAGGTGACTCCTCCGGAGTCAAACGAAATATCTAAAATTTTCTACAAACAGGTTGCTCCTCTGGAGCATGGTAATTCCAACAGGGCTAGGGAGTTGGGTTTCAATTTCAAAATCTAAACACCTAAATCCGCACCATCTGCAATAATAAGCAGAAGCTCTTTGACTTCTTCTGCCTTCGCATGTTCTCCCATTTTATCAAACGACATAATCAAATTGCGAAAAACACGTCTGATGATTTCAAGACTCGAACACGGTTCGAAGAACGATGGCAATGGCGCTAAATGTAATTCGTTGATGTAGTTCTCAATATCCTGCTTGGAGAAAATCAATCCTTTGTTAAATACATTAATATAAAACTGGGTGTGATTTTCATCTTTATAGGTAAGAACAAAAAGATTAGGAAGGTTGACTCCATGAATGGGCAATTTTAATTTTTGAGCCACCAACATGTAGATCACACAAAGCGTAATGGGATTACCTCGTTTTGTTTCCAACACGGTGTTGATCATTGAATTTCCAGGCGAATGAAAATTCTTGGTGTTAGCTCCAAACTTTAATTTATTAAAAAGCACACTGTTAATCACTTTTACCTGATCGAATGGATAGAGTTCGGGCTTAAACTCCAGCCACGTATCGTAATAAATTTGTTCGAGTTCCTGCTTTAGTTTGATTAATTCGAGATCGGGATATTGATAGGTAGCAATTAGCCAAAGTCCGGTTAGCAAATCCTGATCTTCACTTTGATACCAGGTCTTGGTGCGTTCTTTTACTAACTCATATTGAAGAACATGAATAAGGTCTTCAATTTTACGCTGTACATGTGGATTGAAATTACCTTCCCACTCTTGCTCCAAAAAAGGAATGATGGTGGTACCCAAAGAAAGTATCTTTTCTTCTATCTGCGAAACGATATGCGTGTCTTCGTCTTCGAGGAGGGATACGAGTGCTTTGAGTTCAGTGTCTTTCATAAATAGTCACGGCAACTTCTGAAAAACTTTAATAAGGTCAAAGGGAAAGTACGAATTACGAGGGACGAAGTACAAATTAATCGTTCCTCGAAATCCCTCCCTTGTTCCTCGTCATTCGTTCCTCGTACCTACTTCTATTTCTTCCGAAGCGCACAACCCACAGGTCTCACTTCTGCTGTTTCAATCCTCTGATTAGTGAGCATTATATCAATGGCATCCTTAAGATAAGATTGATGCAAATCTTTTTCAACTTGTGCATTGTCATCAATAGCACCACTATACACGATTGAAAATTTTCCGGCTGAATTTTTCAATAAAAATACCTGTGGAGTTTTTGTGGCGCCTAAACTTTGCATGACTGTTTGGTCTTTATCAGCCAGATACGGAATAGTAATACCGAGCTGCTGTGCTTTTTTGGTCATGCTCTCGGCAGATTCGGCAGCATCAATACTTGAATTGATGAGCAACACCGGTACTTTGTCCTGATAGTCATTTGAAATTTTCTTAATTCTTGTTCGGTAATATTCATCATACGGACAGGCATTGGTTGTGAACACAATCAGTATCCCCGCGCACGATGGATAGGTATCCAGCGAAATCGACTTTCCATTCACCACATTAGTAAGAGTAAAGTTTGGTACTTGTGCAGAAAGCGTAATACCAATCAAACTCAAGAAAATAATGAACAGCGTTTTCATAAATAATATTTTAAACTCTCAATTTAATCCCTGCTCTCAAAATTTTCCGGCCTCCCTTCTCCATCGGAGAAGGTCTGGGGATGAGGCTCTCATTGCATTCTTTTGTTAAACACCAAAACAAACTCCTTGGTAACCTGATAATATAAAGGTATCACCCTTTCCTCATCCTTTACAATAATCTTTCCAATGATATTACCCTCTGTTTGACGCTGAAAAGGAAGTATTTTCAT
>JANODK010000211.1:0-3729 GCA_031412655.1 Chryseolinea sp. | reverse complement strand
AGAAACAGCATCTATAATTTTTCTTCCAGCATCTGTTGTTAGGTAAATCCCTTCAGCAGACTGAATGAGTATTGGTTCTATCTCACTTACGAGCGAGGTGAAGGGATGCCAGATTAATTTCTTATCGATATCGTGAAGATCAGACATGAAGATTTATTTTAAGTTTTTGCGCGTATCGCAGCACTACTTCTTTTGTAATGATGGATTCAGGTAGAATGTGTAGGAGGAGAGGAAGTTTTGTAGTAGATAGAATAATATTCTCACTTTCAGCATTCGGTTCACCGTTGAAAATAATCCCTTTGATATTGATTTTTCTACTCTTTAATGCTTCAACCGTTAACAATGTATGGTTGATACTGCCCAGGTAAAGATTGGAAACTAAAATTACCTCTGCCTTAAACTTGTCTATTAAATCAACAACAAAAAAATCTTTTGCAAGTGGTACAAGACAACCGCCAGCTCCTTCGATAACCAGATCGCGACTTATGGAAGGAAGAATAAAATTCTCTCTCTTGATCTCAATGCCTTCAGCTTTAGCGGCAGCATGAGGTGAAGCGGGTTTCTTTAACAAATAAGCTTCAGGATGAATTTTCGTTGACCCATTTGAAATCAGACTGGCAACTGTTTCAGAGTCCGTTGGAAATCCGGCTTGTACGGGTTTCCAATAGTCAGCATAAAGTGCTTCACAAAGAATAGCCGAGACAAGAGTCTTGCCACTATCGGTGTGAATGGCGGTAACAAAATATTTCATCCCGAAAGGTATCTAACCATTCGCGGATTTCAATGCGTGGAGTGACTGAACAAGATTAGAAATTTCTTCATTGGTATTGAAGGTATGGAGACAAATTCGAAGACGCTCCGTTTCTTTTGGAACGGTGGGAGAGAGGATCGGACGAACATCAAATCCTTTTTGTTGAAGATCGGTTGCAACCTTCTTCGTTTTTTCATTTCCTCCAATACAGATCGATTGGATGGAGCTTTTGCTTGTTGAATTTTCTCTGACAAGACTGAGTTCATGAACAAAGTGCTGTATTTTTTTATTTAATACACTTTGTAGACTTAAGTTTTGGTTAAGGAAATCAAAGGCACATTCAATGGAAATTAAACCATGTGGAGGAAGCGCTGTGGTATAAATAAAGGGTCGGGCAAAATTGATTAAGTAATCTCTAAGGGTTGATGATCCGGCAACACAGGCACCATGTATGCCCATTCCTTTCCCGAAAGTGTAAATCCGAATGTCTATTTTATTTTCCAGTCCGAGTGACACGGCAAGCCCGGCCCCTTTATCGCCAAGAACACCCGTACTGTGTGCTTCGTCCAGAACAATGTATGCTCCGTACTTTTCTGATAGCGCCACTAGTTCTTTCAATGGACATTGATCGCCATCCATTGAATAAATGGATTCGACTGCAATAAAAATTTTTCCAGTTGCTAATTTTAATTTCGACTCAAGATCATTCAAATCATTGTGCCGAAAGTTGAAACGCTTCGCTAAACTCAAGCGTGCTCCATCCTTCATGCAGGCATGTGCGAGTTCATCATAAAGAATAGTATCACCTCGTTGAGGCAGTGCGGAAAGTACACCAAGATTGGCAGCATAACCTGAATTAAAAACAAGTGAAGCTTCACTCTTAAAAATTCCAGCTAATTTATTTTCTACATATTCAGCGTAATCCGAATTCCCTGATAGCAAGCGCGAGCCTGTCGCTCCATTCAATTTATACTTTACGGTGTTTATCTTTTGTTCAATTGCTTTAAAGAGTTCTGGTGAACGTGCAAGACCCAGATAATCGTTGGAAGTAAAATCAATATGTCCGTGTTGATCAGACTTTAGAAACCTGCGTGAGCCTTCTGCATCACGAAGTGCAAGTTGCTGAGCTAACGAAGATTGTAATGTATTCATCTTGCAGAGTGATGTTGAATAGTAGATCGAATCAATTTAGGATAAGGAAATAATGACTATCAAAAGCTAATCTACTTTGGTAGTGCCTCCATTATTCCCAACGCCATTTTTGTAAAATCAAACCCATGATGCGAAACACCAAGCCGTACGATTACTAATTTTTTGGAGGGGATTACCATGACGTACTGCTCTTCGAAACCATCAGCCCAATAGGCGTCTGTTGGTAGTTCAGGATATTTTCGAATAGAAGGATTGCTTTTCATTCCAACATTCAACCACCATTGTGCACCGTACTCTCCAATTTCAGATGTAGTATTTGCAGTGGTGGTGTACTTTACCCATCCTTCCGGGAGGATTCGTTCATTATTCCAAACACCATCGTTCAAATACAATAAACCAAAACGGGCCCAGTCTCGGCCAGTAGCATAACAGTATGAGGATCCGACAAATGTTCCGGAAGCATCGGGTTCAAGAATCGTATTGTTCATTCCAGTTTTATAGAACAGTCTTTCATAGGGAAAAGCATGGTAAGCACTATCGCCTAGTTGTTGTCTGATCATTCTGGAAAGTATATTGGTGGTTCCACTTGAATATTCAAATACCGTATTCGGTGCATGCTTTAATTTTCGATTGGCAGCATACTCACCTTTATCATCACTTTTGATAAACATGTTGTGAAAATCAGATGTAGGCGCAAAGTATGACTCTGACCACTCTAGTCCACTGCTGGCTTGAAGCAAGTTGTTCAAGGTAATTTGATTCCGGTCGTCATCTTTCCACTCACTCACTGGTACAGGCTCTTCCGTTTTTAGCTTTCCATCTTTCACTAAAATACCAATGAGTGCATTGGTAATACTTTTAGTCATCGACCAGCCCATAAGTTTGGAGCGCTGATCAAAACCTTCAGCATATTTCTCACCCACAATTTGTCCATCATATAAAACCACAATACCAAGTGTGTTTGCTGGTTTCTTTGGATCAATGTCAACAAATGCATCAGCAAGTGCTTTATCGATTGCATCATAATTTACATTTTCAAGGAGTGAATCGGGTATGAGATTTCCATTTGGCCAAAGAACAGAATCTTGATTTGTGTGGGGTGCAGTTGCTAAATTAAATTCTTGATTTCGTACTTCTTCTTCTGATTTCTCTGATAACAATGTACAGCCTAAACCTTGTCGGAAGATCGCTTTGCTTTTTGCACAGAGTATAGTGGCCACAACAGTTGAGTCGACATTGTTCATTTCAACACCAGCACTTGAGAGACCTGGAAAAACCTGAAGCTCTTTTTCTTTTACGCTCTCCACTGTTCGCCCTGCAACATAAACACATGAGCAAACTGTTTTTGAAACCATGCCGGCCATAACAGGAGGAAAGGTAATTCCAACATAAATTAATGCGACAAGAAGTACAGAACCTATTAAGATGAAGAAAAGCTTAATGATTTTTTTCATATTCGAATGAGTATTGAGATATTAGACATTAGACATTAGTAATTAGGCATTGAACTTCAAACTTTGAACTTGTAACCCGAAACTTATTTCCCCCTCGATTTCTCCAGCACATCCCACATCTCCTCAGGGATCGCTTCCAAGTGACTGAACTCACCACCATTGCGCAACCATTCGCCACCGTCAATGGTAATTACTTCTCCATTTACATAAGCAGAATAATCAGACATCAGATAGGCTGCAAGATTTGCTAATTCCTGATGTTCGCCAACACGCTTCAAGGGTATGCGTTCAGCTGGATCAAATTTCTTCACTAGTTCTCCAGGCAGCAATCTACTCCATGCGCCTTCTGTTGGGAACGGTCCCGGAGCAATG
>JANODK010000210.1:0-51636 GCA_031412655.1 Chryseolinea sp. | reverse complement strand
CAAAATTTCCAAAGAATGAGTTAAACTGACCAGTTGTGTTAGCATTTCCGGCATTGGCTCCAAAATATGAATTGTTGGATCCAGTGGTATTTGCTGAACCTGCTCCCACGCCAGCAAAAAGGTTATCCGTTCCGGGGTTTGAAATTAGAGTACTTCCAGATGGGGTAGTCCACGTTGGTGCAGCACCCGGACCTGTCGATGTGAGCACCTGCCCCGAAGTGCCGGGGATATTATTTGGCATTATTGCTCCTGAGAATTTTAGATTACCCACTACATCCAACGCTTCAGTAGGTGCAGTCACCCCAATTCCTACATCCACTGCATTCGCTCCTGTGCCGCCAAGCACAAGTGAATTACTCGCAGATACAAGTGCATTTGCTCCAATGGCGGTTGCATTTGTTAATTGAGTGGCAGTTCCAGGGCCAGAAGCGTATCCTAGAAATGTATTTGCGCTACCCGTTGTATTCGCATTAGCCGGTGTGGTAGTATATCCAGACAAACTTCCCAAAGAAGTATTCTGAGAGCCGGTGGTATTAGAGATAAGAGCATTATAACCAACCCCGGCATTGCCCGTGCCCGTTGTATTACTTTGTAAAGAATATGCTCCCAAAGCCGAATTTGAACTTGCTGTATTTGCTGAAAGGGAGAGCACGCCCACCGCTGCGTTGTCGCCTGCACTCGTATTAGAGAACAATGCATTATTACCGACTGCTGTATTATTCGAAGCCGTGTTGTTAAATAAAGCACGTGTACCAAATGCGGCATTCGCTCCACCCGCGGTGTTTACTGAAAGTGCACTCTGACCAGCTGCTGTATTGCCATTTCCTGTTGTATTACCTGACATGGCTTGATAGCCAAATGCCGCATTTCTCTCCCCTGAAGTGTTGCTTAGCATGGACTGATAGCCTACTGCCGAATTTTGATTTCCCGCATTAACATTTCCTGCCTGATATCCATACAACGTATTGGCAGTTCCCGATGCTGGTTCTATCCTTCCGGCTTTTTGATTATTTACTCGAAGAGTTAATGGCACAGCATCCGTGGTTCCGATAAAGTTGGTACCATCTACTGTGGCTGCATTTCCAGTCAATCCCCAACCACTGATGGGCAAAGCCTGCGTGCTTAGTACTCCCGTTGGATTTGCTACTACCATTCGTATACCCGCTCCGGCTAAGACTGTTAGGGTTGCTGCACCTGTTAAGGTAGAGGTGCCAGCAATAGAAAGATTTCCGGGAGCATTGGTTGTTATATTTCCTGTTGTTGCAATGCTAATGTTTGTTGCTAGATCTGCTCCCGTTATTTCTCCATCCGTAATGTCCGCTGAAGTAACAGCAAAGTTAGTCCACGTAGGTGTGGTTCCAGCTACTTTCAGAATTTGACCGGAAGTTCCAGTTGTTATATCACCAATGGTGGAACCTGAACCGAGTAAAAGTCCATTCCAGGTTGTTCCACCAGTACCTCCATTAGCTACAGGTAATATCCCTGTAACATCTGTGGTGGCCAAGTTCACTGCACCCCATGCAGGCGCAGCGGCACCCGTTGATTTTAAAACACCCGCTGATCCCGCTAAACGTGTTGGTGTAGATCCAACTCCATAAATGATGTCACCTGTGGTAGTTAATGGATTCGTCATGCCTGCTGCTGGTGCCGCGAACGTTCCGTCTCCTCTTAAAAAAGTTGTGGTATTGTTAGGGGGTGTTGGAACTGCTCCTCCAACGGTTGCCGTCATTGCTGGCAAATCTGCACCAGTAGCAACGCTTGGCACACCCGTGCCGGTTGTATTTTTTAATATACCTGTTCCCAAACCTGACAGCAACACGCCATTGATTCCCCTTACGGTCAACGCTGTTGCTCCTGTTGCATCTCCAGTGTGTGTCGCATTAGATACCAAGCCACTGTATAAAGTGTTCACAGCATTATCACCTGTATTCGTTCCTGATAAGTTAGAACCTGCTACTGTTCCTGTAGCTGCAACACTTGTAGGAGTAATTGCTCCCGCTACAATAGTCAAGGCGGGCGTGGCACCACCACTTGATGATCCACTAAATCCATTAGCCGTTGCTACTGATACGGCTGTAACCGTTCCTCCCCCTGCAGGAGTTGCAAATATTCCATCACCTCTCAAGAAAGTGGTAGTGTTGTTTGGTGGTGTCGGCACGGCTCCTCCAACGGTTGCCGTCATGGCAGGCAAATCAGAGTTTAAGGCAGCAGTCATCGAAGTGCCGTTACCTTTTAAAATTCCGGTTACAGGGGTAGTTAATGTAATGGCTGGCGTTGAACCACCGCTGGATGTTCCGCTAAATCCATTAGCGGTTGTTACTGATACTGCTGTAAGAGTACCTCCACCGGCAGGAGTCGCGAATATTCCGTCACCTCTTAAAAAAGTAGTTGTATTATTTGGTGGTGTTGGCACTGCTCCTCCAACGGTTGCCGTCATTGCTGGCAGATCAGCACCAGTAGCAATACTAGGTACACCAGTGCCGGTTGTGTTTTTCAAAACACCTGTTCCCAAGCCTGACAATAATACGCCATTAATTCCTCTTACAGCCAATGCTGTTGCTCCAGTTGCATCTCCAGTGTGTGTCGCATTAGATACCAAGCCACTGTATAAAGTGTTCACGGCATTATCGCCTGTATTCGTTCCTGAGATGTTTGTTCCTGTTACGGTTCCCGTAGAGGTAACGCTTGTAGGCGTAATTGCTCCAAGTGAAACTGTTATGGCTGGTGTTGTTGTGGGATTTGTTACTGTACCGCTTACACCGTTTGCTGATGCTACTGATACATTGGTTACGGTTCCTCCACCTCCTCCTACCGGAGTCGCAAACGTTCCGTCACCTCTTAAAAATGTAGTAGTATTGTTTGGCGGTGTTGGTACTGCTCCACCAACAGTGGATGTCATCACTGGTAAATCTGCACCGGTAGCAATACTAGGCACACCTGTACCCGTTGTGTTTTTTAATATACCTGTTCCCAAACCTGACAACAATACACCATTGATTCCTCGAACCAATAAAGCGGTTGCTCCTGTTGCATCTCCGGTGTGTATCGCATTAGATACCAATCCACTATATAAAGTGTTCACAGCATTATCGCCTGTATTTGTTCCTGAGATGTTCGTTCCTGTTACGGTTCCCGTAGAAGCAACGCTTGTAGGCGTAATTGCTCCAAGTGAAACTGTTATGGCGGGTGTTGTTGTGGGATTTGTTACTGTACCACTTACACCGTTTGCTGATGCTACTGATACATTGGTCACGGTACCTGATCCTCCGGCAACACTATTAATCGTAAGAACATTTGCAGCCTGATCGATCTGTACGTTTGAACCCTCCTTTATTGTAACCGTACCGCCAGATGATGAAAGGGCTACCGGAAAACTTTCTCCATTGGCTGCAGTGCCTGTTCCCGATGCAGAAAGAGTTTGCTTATAGGCAGAAAGGTCAACGGTTGTAGCATCATTGGTAAGGCTTAACACATTGGTCGTGGCATTTAAGGTTAAGTCCTGACTATCCGTGCCACCTGTTAAGGCCTGAAACACCCAGGCAGTACCATTGTACACGAGGGCTTGAGTTGTAGCTGGCAATGCTGGTATTGCTTTTCCTTTGATACCATTCACTGTAATAACTCCATTTGCATTTGCAGCATCCTGAGAAAAGGATGTAGCTATCCATTTGGCACCATCCCACATTAAAAACTGATTGGCTGCTGTTGGAGCAGTCGCGGCAATCGGAACAGTACTCACTGTTGAAGAAGCGTCCCGCAGTAACAAATTATTACCCGAAAGGCTCAAGGTATACGTACTTCCTCCGCCTGATCCGGTGCCGATAGCAAACCAACCTGTGCCATCATGATAAAAGACTTTCTTATCTACACTGCCATAGACAACCATACCCGCTTCACCAAAACCACCGGGAGCGCTTACAATTGGTATTATCAAACCCTGGTTACCACCAGGAGATTTTAAGTACAAGACAGCATTTGATTTTGGGGTAGCATCGCCAACGGCAACAGAAGAATTCTGCGCATCGGCCTGAAGCTGGACAAATGTCATTGATATGGTCAATAGCAGTGCTGAGATTAAAACTTTCATAAACTTCGCTGTTAATTTTCTTTGACGTTCTTTTTCAATCATTCCTACAATACTTTAATATCTATCTACCAAATCAAAACAACACTTTAACACTGTACTTTTAAAAATTTAGAGTGCACGTGTAGTCGCATATTTCCGGTGCAGTTGTTAAAGCAATGTGCTCCCACTTTCCAACAATTACACTCCGAATTTTCTGCGATAAGCCATTGCCGATTTATAATCTAATCGGAAACGATCTTTATAACTTTCGTTGTTCTTAATCGAAGAGTCGCTGCTTAGTGACTCTGTGGAGAAGAATTAATTATTCTTTGTGTCTTCCTTTTTTGTCAGATGAGCTTCAGTAGTTAAACCCAAAGCCTCTTTTATTTTTTCTATCTCCGATTTTAAGTTTGAAAGTTCGGCTTCACCGGCAGCCACTTTGCTGAGGCTAGCCTCCAGCACAGCAATTTTTTTCTTGCTCTCTTCCTCTTGCGTTTTCATCATATCAATCATCTTCTTCTGATCATCAATCATTTTGAAAAGTTCCTGTGTGGCCGAGAGATTAAGGGTAAACAACCTGTCGTAGTCCACGATACGGAAATCATTCACTTCTTTTCCAAACACAAAAAGCTTATCGGTTTTTTCAGTCCAGTTGGCAACCGTAAACGAATTACCATCCACAGTTGTAACAATACCTGGCTTCTCTCCGCTGGTGCTTGAAATAAGTTTTACTTTGTCTCCTATGATTAAGCCATGTGCTTTGGCCATCATAATACGCAACGTTTGATTTGCTTCGTCAAATGACAAGCCATCGGCCACTGAATAAATACTGGGTATAAAGTTGGTCTGTTTTGATATGGCTTGCGGATAAACGGCTTCTACTTCTTGCGCGAAAACACCTTTCACTTGTACGTTGCCAACGTTCAAACTATCCACAAACTTGTAATCGGTCACCTTCAGCCTCATCAGGGTTGACAAATCAATCTGAGAGTTGCTCACCCCCACTTTTCTTTTAATACGCTCGTCAGAAACAACATAAAACCCACCTCCAAAACCGACTCCAGTGCTTAAGAAACCACCAGTAGCTCGAACAGAAATATCCGGAGTTCTATTTTCGTTGACACTTAAGCCGCCCCCATTGCCGTCATTGAAGAAGGTAAGCGAGGGATCATTCAATGAAACTGATGCGCTGATATCCAAAGGAACACCTGGCGCACCCGTGCCAATGCCTACATACCCATTGCCAGCAGAAATACGCATTCTTTCCGTAGTGCCATTGGCATAGAATTTCAAATCTCCGGCTGCCCCGCCCGTATTGCCATAGCCAATGTACATTCCGTCTGCCGAAGTGGATGACGCGTTTCTTAGCACTCGTATGTTGGCATACACGTCATTACCCCCTGTTCCGTTGGTGTTTAGCACTGGAACTCCACCAAAATTTAACACACCGGTAGTTGCGATATTAACACTTCCATTAACGTCTAATTTTTGGCTGGGTGAGATAGTGCCAATGCCCACATTACCCGTACCTGTAATTCTCATAAGCTCATTGCTAGTCGTTGAACTTGCAGCCGTATAAAAAATGTGATCGTTTGAGTTCACAGCGGTTTGATATCGTAGTGCGCCACTTCCATCTATACCAAAACCAATAAATTCATGGTCATTATTTGCTGCCTCGAATAAAACTATTTTTCTGTTACCCCCTGTTGATGCAAATTGAAGAGGAGCATTGGGGGTGGTTGTACCTATTCCTATATTGCCATTGTTTCGCAAAGTTAGTCGCGTAGTTCCGTTTGTTGAAAACCTCATATCAGCAGCGCTGGGGTTCATAAAGATTCTACCCAGTTCTGTGGCTCCATCCCACGTTTTAAATTCAATGTCCGCAGGGTCATTTTGATTTGCGAAACTACCACGGAGTATAAAATTTCCAATGCCCGCACCGTTAGGAACCAAGTCTAAGACAGCTCCAGCAGCAACAGGAGCAGGGTTCGTATTATTAATGTCGATCTTTACACGTCCAGCATTATCAATCGTCATTCTTTGCAGATTATTCGTTTTGAATGAAAGACCAACATTATCAGTAGTGCCAATAAAGTTTGTTCCAAGAGTGGTTCCTAAATTTCCCGTTAAGCCCCAACCTCCACCGGCAGGATTTTGCCACGTAACCGGTCCTGATCCATTAGAAGTAAGCACCTGACCTGGTGTACCAAAGACTCCCAGAGATGGCCCTCCTACTGACAGTGCCCCTGAAATGTGGGTATCCCCATCAAAATAGCCGGCAAAATTTCCTCCACCAGCGCCACTCGCAGAACCATGAACTCCAAAAGCATAAAGACCATTTGTTCCATTCGCTACCCCAGACAAACCGTAAGTCGTAGCATTAGCAGGAACGTTAGCCCCCGTTGCTACTGATCTAACACCATAAGCTTGATCACTAACATCTGTTGTTCCGTTGGAAATCACATTCAATCCTGCTACAGGTGTTGTTGTGCCAATACCCACCCTGCCATTGGTTAATACGCGCATGGCTTCAACTGCATTTGTTCTGAATACCAATGGTTGTGAGTCACTAGTTCCAACGTAATTTGTTGCCGGGTTGGTAGTAGCATTACCTGTTAGTCCCCAGCTACTGCCACCAGCCACCCAAGTTAATGCACCAGCTCCATCGTTGGTCAAAACGCCAACTGAATTTGCTACCGGAAAAGATGTTGTCACGTTATTGATCTTGGTTATATTGCCCGTGGCATTTACCGAAAACGCTCCGGCTGTTCCGGTAGTAAGAGTTCCCGTTGTAGTAATATTCTGCGAACCGAAAGTTGGCGTTATTTTGCTTCCCGCAATAGCGGCCGTGCCATTAATGTCCACATCGGTTATAGTACCATTGGTTATTTCCGTTGTTGATACAGCCGAAAGTGTAGAGAGTGTACCCAGTCCTAATGCTGTGCGTGCTAGGGGAGCTGTAGTTGCACCTGTTCCTCCATTCGCAATGGCTAAGGTACCCGATGAAATATTAGTCGCATCTAAGCTGGTTAACGCAGACCCATTTCCGTTCGGTGCTAAATAATCTGTTCCTTCAGTTGCTGCAGAGATGGTCGTACCGTTGGATTTCACTAAACCATTAATTGCCTTCACGGCAGGGTCTGTTTCTGTAGCCACCACTGTAATGTTTCCACTACCCAAAAGTGAAGTGGCGTTAATTGTTTTTATATCTGTTCCTGAAACTACTGTTCCGATAGTCGTTCCATTCGATTTTACCAAGCCATTGATCGCTTTTACAGTTGGATCTGTTTCCGTTCCGAGTGGAAGATTAGTTAATTGTGAACCATCCACGGCTGGAAGTTTTCCTGTCGCATCTAACTGAACAATTTTGTTTGCCGTAGTTCCAACATCAATACGAGCAGTAGACAATGTGCCTGTGGTAATTTTGGCAGCATCTAAGTTTGGGATTTGAGCAGCCGTGATGCCAGTTAATCCTGATGCGTTTCCGGTAGGTGTTAAATAATCCGTTCCGGCAGTTGCTGCGCTTACTACAGTTCCGTTCGATTTTACTAATCCGTTAATAGCTTTCACAGTCGGATCTGTTTCTGTTCCGACTGGAAGGTTTGTCAATTGTGAACCGTCAATTGCAGGAAGCTTGCCAGTGCCATCTAGCTGAACAATTTTATTTGCTGTTGTTCCAACGTCTACATTAAGGGTAGCAGTTCCAGATGCTGCTCCTCCTGTTAAACCAGTACCTGCCGTTACCCCAGTGATATCTCCACCTCCTGCAAGGTTCGTCAATTGTGATCCGTCAACTGCTGGAAGTTTGCCCGTCCCATCGAGTTGTACAATTTTATTGGCTGTTGTTCCAACGTCTACATTCAAGGTGGCAGTTCCCGATGCTGCTCCTCCTGTTAAACCTGTACCTGCTGTTACGCCCGTGATGTCTCCACCTCCGGCAAGGTTTGTTAACTGCGAGCCATCAACTGCAGGAAGTTTGCCTGTGCCGTCTAGCTGAACAATTTTATTGGCAGTGGTTCCCACATCAATGCGAGCCGTTGCTAATGTGCCCGATGTTATTTTGGCGGCATCTAAATTCGGAATTTGAGAAGCCGTGATGCCTGTTAATCCCGCAGCGCTTCCAGTAGGTGTTAAATAATCCGTCCCGGCAGTTGCTGCACTTATTGTTGTACCATTCGATTTTACTAATCCATTGATTGATTTTACCGCAGGATCGGTTTCAGTTGCCACATAATCTGTTCCGGCAACAGCCGCACCAATGGTGGTGCCGTTACTTTTTACCAAGCCTGTTATTGCCTTCACAGCAGGGTCGGTTTCTGCGGCCACTACAGTAATGTTTCCGCTACCAAGAAGTGATGTGGCATTGATCGTTTTTATATCCGTTCCTGACACCACTGCTCCAAGTGTTGTTCCATTGGATTTCACCAAACCGTTGATGGCTTTTACAGTTGGGTCTGTTTCAGTTCCAGCTGGAAGATTTGTCAATTGTGAACCATCCACTGCAGGAAGTTTGCCCGTCCCATCTAGCTGAACAATTTTATTCGCTGTTGTCCCAACGTCTACATTCAGGGTAGCAGTTCCTGATGCTGCTCCGCCTGTTAAACCTGTACCTGCTGTTACGCCAGTGATGTCTCCACCTCCTGCAAGGTTTGTCAATTGCGAACCATCAACTGCTGGTAATTTGCCTGTAGCATCCAACTGAACAATTTTGTTCGCTGTTGTCCCCACATCAAGGCGAGCCGTGGCTAATGTGCCCGATGTAATTTTAGCGGCATCTAAATTCGGAATTTGTGTTGTTGTGAAAGTACCTGTCGTAATTTTTGCTGCATCCAAGCTTGGGATTTGAGCAGTCGTGATGCCCGTTAATCCTGCTGCACTTCCTGTAGGTGTTAAATAATCCGTTCCCGCAGTTGCCGCACTTATTGTCGTGCCATTTGATTTTACCAAGCCGTTGATCGCTTTCACAGTCGGATCTGTTTCTGTTCCGGCTGGAAGGTTCGTCAACTGTGAGCCATCCACTGCTGGAAGTTTGCCCGTGCCATCGAGTTGAACAATTTTATTCGCTGTAACTCCAACGTCAACATTCAAAGTAGCGGCACCCGTAGTCGCACCCCCTAACAAACCCGTTCCCGCTGTTACCGATGTAATGTCACCAGAGCCGGCAGGCAAATTTGTAAGTTGTGAACCATCTATTGCAGGAAGTTTTCCTGTTCCGTCCAGTTGAACAATTTTATTGGCAGTAGTACCCACGTCTACACTGATTGTACCGGTAGTAGTAATCGGTCCTCCAGTAAGACCTGTGCCTGTAGCAACATTTGTTACCCCGCCCGCTAATGCCTGAAAAACCCAGGCCGTTCCATTATACACAAGAGCCTGTGCTGTGGATGGTAATGCAGGCAATGTTTTTCCTTTTATGCCATTAACTGTAATTGCCCCGCTTGCATTGCTTATGTCCTGACTTAAGCTGGTGGCTATCCATTTCGTTCCATCCCACATAAGCAATTGATTCGCGGTTGGAGCAGACGATGATATTGGAACCGTACTCACTGTTGTGGTTCCATCTTTTAATATAAGGCTATTGCCTGAAATACTTAATGTATAGCTTCCTCCTCCGCTTGCACCACCAAGAGCCGCCCATGCTGAACCGTTGTGAAAATATACTTTCTGGTCGCCACTGTTATATACAATCATACCAGCCTCTCCAAAACTACCATTGCTTCCAACGACCGGAATAATCAAACCTTGATTGCCTCCGGGAGATTTGAGATACAACACAGCATTTGACTTTGGTGTAGCATCGCCAATGGCAACAGAAGAATTCTGGGCACTAGCCTGTTGAACAAAGAAAAAAGTGCTAATAAGTAAAATAATAAACAAATAAGATTTCATGCTCCGGATTTTATAATATTCGTTTTCATCACTAATTTTCATTACAGTAAATTCTATTTGCATTTTTGTTCACTCCGCGGATTTATGTCTTGACCGGAATTACACACTACCTTCTTCTCCTAACGTTTCTTTTATAATTCGACCTTTTCCGTTTTTGCGCATTAAATTTTTTAGTAGGGGCTTTGCTCTTCGCACCAAGCTTCTTGATATTTTGATAGCGCTTATTGGGCGAGTAAGGGGCAATTTTCTTTTGCTTACGGTGCAGTTGTTGAGGAGATCTACCGCCTACTTTCCCAACGGGACCACTCAATGTCTTTCTGCGATACGCTAATGCAGATTTATAATCAGACCGGAAACGTTCTTTATAACTTTCATTATTAAAATCGTAACGAAGTGTAAACTCATAGGCTGCTCCAACAAATCCGCCAACATTGCTGGTAATTGATTCGCGTGAAAGACCAACCATTAAATATTTTGATGGACGAAATGCCAGGGTTGCACTCAATACTTGTCCGCTTCTCATTGATACTCCAGCTGTAATCTTATCGTTGTAGGTATAAAACAATCCAAAATCGAGTGTATTATTTACGTCTGACATTTTACGGAACGCAACGTAGGGTTCCAACAAATCTTCGCCTCCCCGTATCGGAATTAACCCTTGTACAAAACTCGAGTAAAAATTGGTGAGTGATAATTTAGTAGTGTCTGTCTTCCAATTGGAAGCCAATCGATTGGCTGCAATTCCACCTTTCAAATATCGATTTTGAAAATGCATGCCAAATGAAAAATCCACATTGTTTGCCCTTCCATTTTTGAGCATTAAGTAGTCGGGATCAGTAATGTAATCATCCCCTTTTGGTGTGCCGTTTAATCCAATAGAATTATACTCACCGGAAACACCCATTGAAAGTGTTGTGAACTTGTCAAACCGAAGGTGGTAGGCAAAAGCAGCAGAGACGTAACGATTGCTGAGGAAGGTTACATCTTCCTGAAAAAAGTTGGCACCGATTCCAAATTTATGACTACCAAGAGGGGTGTGAAGGCTAATGAAATGATTTTTTGGAGCACCCGTTACGCCCGAATAATTCTGTTTGTAAGAATAGGTTAACGAACCATAAGTAAGACCGGCTAATGCAGGATTGTAAACAAATGAATTGGTAAGCTTTTGACTGAACAATGGAATATCCTGTGCGCCCAGTTCAGAAGCAGATAGAATTGAAGTAATAAATAGTACGTGGCGTAAAATTCCTTTCATACACAATACCCTTTAATTTTTGATGACTGATACCATTTGTTGAATCGATTGTGTGCCTGAGTCCGCGTTACCATATTCCACGACACAGATGTAGTTCCCTGAACTTAATTTATTGAAATCGTACCCATCTTGGTTTGGAGTGTTAAGGTCATCGTAATTTGTAAAATCAGACCATTCCTTAATACTTAAGCCATACCGATCAAGCAGTTTTACTTTTCGGATTTCAAATTTCTCGATGTTTAAGACTTTAAGGAAATCATTGTGTTGATCGACCCTAGGGGTAATAATATCAATAACGGAGACGATCACTTCTTCTGAAGCACCAACACCTAACAAGGCTTTCGTAAATACTCTTTGGCTTGTAACGGAAGTGTTATCGTAAGATGAACTTCCCAGGCCATCCACTACATCACCTGTGTTATCGGCTTGCACAACTGCTAAGCTCAATCCATCATCAAATGCAAGCGTTTCGTCTACACCCTTTAGACTTAGCGTGATACGCGAAGCAATGTCAGCTACACTTGGTGCACTTACTTCCCAGTAATGTGTATTATCCAATTTCTTAACATCTGAATCCGTAGCGATCACAAAATTGGGTGATTGATTTACCACCCTTACGCCTACTTGCCGTTGATTATCACCTGTTAGTATTGTAGCCGGAGCATAACCAAGGACCGATGCGCCAACAGGAAAAAGTTGAACTCCTGCATTTTGATTAAAGAAGAATCCATCCACATACGAGTTATCAGTTCCACCTGTAATTCCATCAATAGAACCGGAGTATAAAATTTTTGCTGAAGCGGCTGGTTTCAAAACACCTAATACAAAATTGACACTTTCAGTAATGGTAAGATTCTTACTAACGGTTTTATCACCCTGTCCTGACACCGTAAGTTTTCTCAGAATCAGATTTTCGCTTATTGTTTGAGCGGAACCAGATAATTCCAAATCAACCTTGGCATTGGATACGTCCTGCGCAATAGTAACGTTGCCCGGTGTCTTAATGGCGATCTCTGAACCAGAAGTAGTTGAAAGCTGTGAGCTCGGGGTAGTTACAATTTGGGCACAACTGATCTTTGCTAAGCTCAGCAAGCCCATCACGATTAAAGCCTTTTCCATAGATTTGAAAGTTAGGAATTATTTTCTTTTAATTCAGCCTGTTTAAGGCAGCTTCCATTTTTTTCTCTTGTAAGTTGCTCTTAAAGATTTATGCATCCCGGTTTTAAGGGATATAGGTTATGTATACTCGGATTACTTTGTTCAATATAGAATTTGACCGTTGAGGTGGTACTGCACTGTTATTAAGTTGGTTCACAACGGCAATATTGGTTGGAGAATTAATCAACCAATTGAAATAATAGCCGGAAGAGTTAACCCAGCTGGGTTGTATCCAATCGCTACCTAAACCACTCCAATCTACCATTACCGTTATTGAAACTATTTTATCGCGGGTAGTGATTCCGGCAAATGAGATATTAGTAAGACTGCCTTCGGCAGCCGCGGTAGTGCCCGTTAAGAGCGCAGTTTGTATGGCCGGAGCCGAAGAACCAAGTCTTGTATAACCATTAACTTCCAGTTTTGATGTAGGGGCGGTTGTGCCTATGCCAATATCTCCAGTTGGTAAAACTGTAAGCTTTGCACCTGAGTTGTTAGTATAAATAAAGAAAGGGTGATTGGACTGTGTTCCTATAGATCCTCCAGTAACACCGCCATTTCCAACATAGGTTGACATAATAATATCGCCATCTGTGTGGTTTAGACCATAGGCAGAAGCCGACAGTGGTGTTTGAATATCCAGTGGATAAAGGGGCGTGATTGTTCCAATACCTACATTTCCTGCATTATCAATGGCCATGCGGTTAGCAAAATTGGTGTTAAACAAAATACCCTGCGAGAAAGATGATATTTGAAGATGATCGCTTGAACCAGTGTCGGAAATACTACCGATGGTTCCATTAATCGCATTGGTAAACTCTAATGCCGATGCAGCACTCGTACTGGTACCACTGGTACTCGATAGTCGGAGCGTGGGTGAAACTGCTGTTATATTAACGAGAGATCCATCATCGGTAATAGAGGAGGCGGTAAGTCCTGTCCCGTTACCTTTCGGAATTGCATTGGATGTACTGAAGGATGATGGAACTGCTTGGGTACTTAACACTCCAGTTGCATTCGCCACGACCATGCGCGTTCCTGCACCACTTAAATTTCCAAGAGTTGTTGCACCAGCCGCACTCAACGTTCCCGTTGTCAATAAATTTTGAGCACCAAAATTTCCTGACGTGGCCACAGAAATACTTCCGGCTCCTGGTGTAACGGTAATGCCTGTACCCGATGTCAACCCCGCTAATGTGTAACCTGTACCGTTACCGATTGGCAATTGTCCATTTGTTGGTGCGGTTGATAGTCCGGTACCACCTTGTGCAATCGGAAATATTCCTGCAGAAATATCAGAAGCAATCATTGCTCTAAATGATGGAACACCTGCACTGCCGTTTGGCGCTGCTAATACAAATTTGGCTGTCTGTGATGGATAATTTACCGTCTCTGATGCATCTACAATATTATTTGAGTTTGCATCGTATGTAGACTTTAGCATATCACCCCCTCCAGTAGCGAGCGACCATTGTGGATTTCCGCTGGCATCGGTTGTCATTACCTTAAGCGCATCGGTTACACCAGCCGTTCCAATCTTTGCAACTGTTACAGCATCATCAGCAATTTTTAAAGTTGTTACAGCATTATTTCCCAACTCAGCTGTTGTTACCGTAGTTGGTGCAATTTGTAAGTTGGAAAAAAGTCCGGTTATATCTCCTGCCGCGGTTGATGCAGTAGTGATGTCATTCGTTGCATCTGTATCTCCTGTATTGTTAATAGTTGTACCTGAGATTTGAATACCAGGGCCTGCTGTAAAGGTTGTTCCTGCAACTGTTCCAAGTTCCCATTTTTTAGTTGCATTGTTCCATTTTAAAACTTGTTGATCAACGGTTCCATCGATCAAACCAACGGAAAGGGGACTGGCTGCCGTACCTGATCCAGTAAGCACAAGACCCCGATCAGTTGTCACTTTCGCCACCTCGTTTCCTACAATTCCATCGACTTCTACTCCACCGCCACCAACGGCTTGAATCCAGACAGAGCCGTTCCAAAAGAAAATTTCGTCTAGTTGGTTGTCGTAAACCATCATCCCTTTTTCGGTTGAGCTATTCAATGCCATTCCGGTTCGAGAAGTAGTTGTAAGTGATGGAAGGAGAAGACCTTGACCACCCGTGGTACTGAGCCACAAAACTGCCTTAGGATTAGGTGTATTTGATCCGATTGCAACAGAACTTTGAGCGTTTGAAAAATGGAAAGCAACACTCAGCAGTAGAATTAGGAGGGTATTCTTTTGCATTTTAGTAAGAGAATTAAGGTTTTACTTCAATGACACTATATATACACAGCACATTGAACAGGTAAGTTAATAATTCTTTGAAAAATGAATCGGGATACGAAATAGCAATCGTCAATCATTGAATGTTAACGATGAGACAAGTTCTATTCTTCAGTATGAATAGGAATACTGAGTGTGGTTGCTCTTGACAGGAAGGATGTATTCTAAATGAGGTGCCGAAGAAGGGACTCGAACCCTCACAGCTTGCGCCACACGCCTCTGAAACGTGCGTGTCTACCAATTTCACCACTTCGGCATTTTTAACAGCACCCTAAACCCCTCTCCGGAAGAGAGGGGTTTTCGTGAGTGCCCAGGACAGGACTCGAACCTGCACACCGGTTAAGGCACTACCACCTCAAAGTAGCATGTCTACCAATTTCACCACCTGGGCATTTCGTGTGCGTGTGTGACAAGGGCGACAAAAGTAACAAGCTTTAAAGATTTAACAAAGGCTTTATAAAAAACGGCTCACCCAGCCTCCGGCAACTACAGCCAGTAAACCGAGAATGATACTTGCACTTATATAAATCAAGGAAGTTCCAATTAGTTTTTGGTCGAGCAGATTAACATTCTCCCAGGCAAAAGCAGAGAAGGTAGTAAAGCCTCCACAGAAACCTGCACCAAGAAACAATCTCCAGTTTTCTGTAATGCCTGCTTTACGCATGGCTAATATGTAGATAAACCCAATAATAAAGGAGCCGACTACATTGATGGTAAGCGTTCCCCATGGAAACGAAGAATTAAATTTCCCATCGATTGATTTACCGACAGTATAGCGGAGTATGCTTCCTAAAAATCCTCCAAACCCAATTACTAAAAGTTTAATCATATTCATTTTGAGCCGAGAATGGGAATTGAACCCACGACCTGCTGATTACGAATCAGCTGCTCTACCCCTGAGCTACCTCGGCAATCTTTATTATATTAAAACTATTACATTTTCTTCTTTTTATCTGGAGGGCCTAGAACGAGAATTGAATCACGACCTTCCCTACTCGGGTCGGGATGCTCTACCCCTGAGCTACCTCGGAAATCTTTATTATTAAACTATTACAATCACTTCCTTTTATTTCCTGAGCCGAGAATAGAAATTAAACCAAAACCATTCTGACTTAGGTCGGGATGCTCTACCCTGTGCTACCTCGGCAGGCATAGTAGAAGATGTATTTCAAAATTACAGGATGAAAAGATAGCACCAAAGCTGCCCATCAAATCACACTTCATACTCTGTAAATTACTAAATTGACGCGGTTATGCTATCAATGAAATGTAAATACGCCATTCATGCACTGGTGCACATGGCCAAAGATCCCGAAGAGAAATACCTCATCAAGGATATTTCTGCGGCTTGTAATATTCCAAAGAAATTTTTGGAAGCCATCTTATTGGATTTAAAACGAGCTGGCATTTTAGGAAGTAAACAAGGTAAGGGCGGAGGATACACCTTACGCAGAGCGCCTGCCGATGTAAACCTGGCCGAAGTAGTCCGATTATTTGATGGGGCAATTGCTGCTGTGCCCTGCGCTACCCATAAATTTTATGAATCGTGTGATGAATGCGAGGATGAAAATACTTGTAGCGTGCGTGCCGCTTTTATGCAAGTGCGCAATGCAACAGTTGAAATGCTGAAATCCGATACCCTCGAAAGCATGGTAAAAGTCGAAAACAAACTAAAGGCAAAGAAGAAAAAGTAGAAAAACTACTTATCCGATAGAGTTTATAAAAATTAAGTCAGGGAGGAAGTAAACTAATTCGCTCCTTTTGTAGTTTAGCCTGATTATCAATCAACCTTAAATAATTTCAATATGTCACTACGATTAGGCGATGTCGCACCCGATTTTACAGCCGAAACCACTGAAGGCACAATTCACTTTCATGAATGGCTTGGCTCTGGCTGGGGAGTATTGTTTTCTCATCCTGCCGATTTTACACCTGTTTGTACTACTGAACTTGGTGCCGTAGCAAAATTGCGCGGAGAATTCACAAAACGAAATGTAAAGGTAATGGCGTTAAGTGCTGATCCATTGGAGTCGCACGTAAAATGGATTGGCGATATCAACGAAACGCAAAATACAGTGGTCAACTATCCGTTGATTGCTGATCCCGAATTTAAAATTGCCAATCTATATGATATGGTTCATCCGGCCATCACGGATAAATTCACAGTTCGTTCTGTATTTGTTATTGGCCCCGATAAAAAAGTAAAACTCATGATTACTTATCCAGCTGCGACTGGAAGAAACTTTGATGAAATTCTTCGCGTGATTGACAGTCTTCAACTGACTGCAGGTTATAGTGTTGCCACACCAGCCAATTGGAAACAAGGTGAAGATGTAATCATTACCGCAGCTGTAAAAGATGAAGACATCGCAGGTAAATTCCCGAAAGGACATACCCGCATTAAGCCTTATTTGAGAACTACACCTCAGCCGAATATTTAATTTGGATTATCAATTCAATAAAATGCTTGTCGGACAATGATCTGGCAAGCATTTTCTATTACACCTCCCCAGCATTTTAAAGCACTTCTTTGTTTTAAATCAACACTTCGCTATTAAGGTCTAATCCTTCCAGGCGATTCTTCGTATTTTCATTTACTAATTCACAAGTATGACCATTCGATATTGCATTGTTATTTTATTTCTTCTCTCTGCCTGTAAAAAAGAGAATGCCATAAAGCCACAAGTGAAGCCACTGATGGAAGCCATTTATGCTTCAGGCTTTGTTGTGGCACAAGATGAATACCAAGTATTTTCCCAAGTGGATGGATCACTGGCTGATAAATTGGTGAAAGATGGAGAAGAAGTAAAGCAAGGTCAACCTCTTTTTATTATTGAAGGCGATCAGCAATCATCGCGTTATCAGCTAGCAAAAGAAAATTATGATATGGCTGTTCGAAATGCAGGCATTGATTCTCCAATACTTCGCGAGTTGGGTGCTGCTGTAGCATCAGCTAAAACAAAAATGTCATTCGACTCGCTTAATGCTGCTCGTTATTCGAATCTATTAAAGAGTAACGCCACCTCACAGGTTGATTTCGATCGGATGAAACTGACCTATGAAAATTCGAAGAACGATTTCATTCTCCAAAAGAGTCGCTATCAGAAAACAAAAAATCAGCTCTACCTCGACTTGCAAAATGCAAAAAGTCAATTACAAATTTCAAATGATGAGCGTGGTCGTTATACTGTACGCAGCGAAGTAAACGGCAAGGTATTCAAAACCATGAAGGAGAAAGGTGAGTTAATAAGACGCAATGAAGCCATTGCAGTGGTTGGACAAGACCATACATTTTATCTCCAACTGAGCATTGATGAATTAGATGTTCATCGCGTAAAACCAGGACAAGAAGTTCTGGTAAAAATTGATGCTTATCCTAATAAAGTTTTCAAAGCCAGCGTTACCAAAATCTATTCGATGGTCAATGCGCAACAACAATCCCTTCGTGTTGATGCTTATTTCAAAGAAACATTACCAGGAAGTTTTTCAGGTCTTGCTGTAGAAGCCAACATTGTCATTCAACAAAAAGAAAAAGCGATGGTCATTCCCAAAGCCGCTTTGCTTGCTGGTGATTCTGTACTGATCAAAACAGATGATGGCGAAAAGAAAATAAAAGTTACCCGTGGAATTGAAACGCTTGATGAGGTAGAGATTCTAGCCGGATTGGATAGTAGTGCGCAGTTACGGATTAATCGTTAATGGTTAGTCGAAATACATTATCCATTTGAATTTGCTTGCACAGATCTCCAACTTAAAATATTTAGTATTTAATCATTAACAGATAAGAAGTGAAACTAACATTCCAAATAGCAAAGACGCACCTACTTGCAAAGCCCAAGCAAACTATTGTGGCCATGATGGGTGTTACGTTTGGCATCGGAATGTTCATCGCTATGGTAAGCCTGATGACCGGACTTAACGAGATGACTGAAAATCTCGCCATGACATCATCGCCCGACATTCGAATTTTTAACGACATCACTCTTGATCGTCCTTCTATCCTAGATGAAGTAAATCCTTCTGGTGTAAATGTTATCCATCACTCCAAGCCCAAAAACGAAACGCCAAAAATCCGAAATGCTTTTAAAATCGCGGAGATTATTCGTCAAAATCCATTCGTACGCGGTGCTTCACCACAACTTACCTCACAGGTATTTTACAACTATGGTCCCATTCAACTTAATGGTACCATATCGGGTGTAGACATTTTAGAAGAAGACAATCTCTTTGATTTGAAAAGCAAAATGAAAGAGGGCCTGATTGAGAATCTGAATGTTACTCAAGATGGAATTCTGATGGGAACTGGTCTTGCCCGAAAACTAAATGTGAAAACGGGCGACCGTGTTGTAATTACTACGCCCCAGGGATTTACGATGAGCCTTAAAATTGTTGGCTTGTTCCAAATAGGTATAGGAGCAATCGACAATGTAAGAAGTTATGCTAACATTGGTACGGTTCAACGGATACTCCAAAAGGACAAAAGCTACATCACTGAAATTAATATTAAACTTAACGACTATCATTTTTCAAAAGCGATGGCACCGGAGTTTCAAAAATCATTTGGTTATAAATCAGAAGATTGGGAAACAGCAAGTGCTACCTTATTAGTTGGCAGTATCATTCGCAATATCCTTACCTATTCTGTTTCAATTACACTGCTCATTGTGGCAGGGTTTGGAATCTACAACATTTTAAACATGACCATCATGAACAAAATGAAAGACATCGCCATTCTAAAAGCAATGGGTTTCTCCGGAAAAGATGTACGGCAAATTTTTATGATCCAATCCATTGTGATTGGATTTATGGGAAGTCTTCTGGGCTTGTGTATTGGACTAATATTATCTTACCTGATCTCAACAACCCCATTCGATGGTGGTGATGTTTTAAGCATCGACCATCTTCCGGTTAATTTTAAACTGAAGTATTACATCGTAGGTATTGTGTTTGGTGTAGTGACAACCGCTGTTGCTGGATACATGCCTTCACGAAAAGCTGCGAAGCTTGATCCGATTGAAATTTTGAGAGGATAGAAAAGATTTGGGATGAGTGATTAGTGATTTAGAAAAAATGGATGTTTTAAAAACACATAAGATTGTCAAATACTTTTACGAGCCTGAAAAATTTCAGGTGTTGAAAGAGATTGACTTAACCGTAAAGAAAGGAGAGTTTCTTTCATTGGTTGGAAAATCGGGTTGTGGGAAATCTACCTTGATGTATGTGCTTTCGACTATGGATACGGATTACGAAGGCGATCTTGAAATTGCAGGAGAACGATTAACCGGTAAAAATCAAAATGAGTTAGCTGCGTTTCGCAATGCTCACATCGGATTTGTATTTCAGTTTCATTATTTACTTCCAGAGTTTACGGCTCTTCAAAATGTAATGATACCCGCATTGAAGTTGGCTCGCTACACTCCATCTGAAATTGAAGAACGCGCCTATCAAAAATTAAAAATGCTGGGCATGCATGAGTTCGCGCTTAAACCTTCGATGAAACTTTCTGGTGGACAACAACAGCGCGTGGCCATTGCGCGCGGATTAATTAATGATCCGGATATTATTATGGGTGATGAACCTACCGGTAATTTAGATTCATACAACACCCATATTGTCTTTGATATCTTCCAAGAACTGACCCATACATACAAACAAACGTTTATTGCCGTAACGCACGATAAGGAGTTCGCCCGCAATTCAGACCGCATTGTCGAAATGAGTGATGGAAAGATTATAAAATGAGGAACAAAAATACACTAAAAGCGTAAGGGTTAACGACACTACAGTTGTCATAATTAAAATTACAGCTATGGAAAATAACATCAACCTCTTGTACACTACCAATCCCTACCTGAAGCAATTCTATATTGCACAAAACAATTTTAATCAGTTAATCAAGGAAGAACGGTTAAACAAACGTATGCAGAAAAGTAAACGGCAACTCCTACGGCCACAATAAAAGATGCTCGGATACAAATCGAAAAAAGAGTTTGCACAAACTTACTTTGGCATTTTTGGAATAGCCTTCATTGCTTTTCTGGTGCGCATTGGCAAATTCAGTCAATTCGGTTTTCAGTTTCAGGTCATCATCTTTATAGTTTCGTTCGTTCTCATTTCCATCTTGTGGGAACTGCTTCGGCAGATTAACATCTTCTTAAACAAAAAATATCCGTTCGAGCGTAGCCTCTCCCACCGCATCACTCTTCAGCTACTATTAGGAGTTATAGTCGGCATATTAGTTCGGTCGTTGCTTTATTTTTTTGGTGAACCCTATTTGCCCTTTAAGCTAGATGAACTTTTCATGGCGGCTACATGGGTTCTCTACATTTCGGTTACAGTGGCAGTTAACCTTGGATTTTTTACTGCATACTTTATTCATCGGTGGAAAGACTCTCACATCCTGGCCGAACGCTTAGAAAAGGAAAAGTCTGCTGTTCAGTTTGATAATTTGAAGAACCAACTCAATCCACATTTTCTCTTTAATGCTCTTACATCACTCAACAGTTTGATTTTTGAAAATCCAGCTCTTGCTTCACAGTTTCTTCAGCAACTCTCAAAGGTCTATCGCTATGTGTTGCAGAACAAAGACAAAAACTTTGTGAGCCTGCAGACAGAATATGACTTTATAAAAAATTACATCTCCTTATTAGAGACCCGGTTTCAGGATGCCGTTTCTATAAGCGTTTCTATTCAGGACGAAATCCGTGAACGCGCCCTTGTGCCGGTTACATTACAAATCCTGATTGAAAATGCACTGAAGCACAATATTAACGATCGGGATAAGCCACTGAAAATTGAAATTTTTACGATGGGCGATTATTTGATTGTCAGTAATAATCTTCAATTGCGTAAACTTGTGGACACATCGAACAAGCAAGGTTTGGAAAACTTAAAATCATTGTATTCTTTTTTGACAGAGAAACCTGTTATCATTGAACACACCGATTCTCGGTTTGCCGTTAAAATACCTTTGCTTTAATCTTTCGATCTTAAATCAACTTAGAAATGCGTTATAGAATTGCGGACATTGATGACCTTCATTCACTTATTACCTTATACAAAACAGTTGCCAGAACAGAAGATGGTATTGCCAGACTTGAATATGAAGTGACAGAAGATTATGTAAAGGACTTTCTTTTAAAAAGTCTTGCCAATGGGCTGATCATTGTTGGAGAAAATCCGGATAATGAAACAGAATTAATTGCATCGATTCATGCTTATAAAAAAGGAATAAAAGTTTTTGATCATGTATTGGGAGATTTAACACTCGTTGTTCATCCGCAATTTCAGGGAAAGAAAATCGGACGTACCATCTTTACTATTTTTCTAGAAGAGATCGGACGAAATCGACCAGATGTCGGCAAAGTAGAATTAATTGCTCGTGAGAGTAATGTAAAAGCTATCGCCTTACATCAATCTCTTGGATTTTTAGTAGAAGGCAGAATGGAGATGCGCATTAAAAATAGTCATGATGGATATGAGGCTGATATTCCAATGGGCTGGCGAAATCCTAATTTTGAACTTTAATAAAAACAAAGGGCGATGAATATCCTCATCATCGAAGACGAACCACTGGTTGCGAAAGATTTACAGAATCGATTGGCAATATTATCTCCTGATGCGGATGTACTTGCAGTAATCAGCAGTGTTGAGCGCGCACGTAAATGGTTCAGCGAAAACTCAATGCCTGATCTTGTGTTGTCCGATATTCAATTATCAGATGGAATCAGTTTTGATATTTTTGAAAAGCTACATCTTCAGTGCCCTATCATTTTTACAACCGCCTATGATGAATATGCTATTCGTGCTTTCAAACTGAACAGCATAGATTATTTATTAAAACCGATTGATCCAAAGGAACTGGATGCTGCAATAGAGAAATATAAATCGCTGAATAGCAAAAATGTTGTGAATGATCAATTGAAAACATTGCTTGAAAACTGGGGGAATAATACAAAGAAATTTAAGGAGCGATTTCTGGCGGTGCAGCGAAATACATTAGTACCGATTACGCAAAATGAAGTTGCGTTCTTTCACAAAGAAGAATTAATTTATGTTCACACGATGAACAATGAAAAATTCATCAGCGAAAACCAAACCATGGATGAAGTGGAGAGTGTGCTCAATCCTGAAGTATTCTTTAGAGTGAACCGACAGTTCATCATTCACATTCAATCAGCAGGAAGAATTAAAACCACCCATAAAGGACTTACCGTCCAGCTAAAATCCCCCTTCAATACCGAGATCGACATCAGTCGTGAGAAAGCCGTTGCTTTTAAAAATTGGCTCGGTCAGTAATCTATTTCTAAGATTACTCTCTGAAACAGGGGCGTGTAATAAAGAAATTAAAATTCTGTGGCTTAATCGTTTAAAATAGTTTTATTTTGATCAACTAAATCTGTTTATCCAGTGAGTGCTGTTCAAATCCTGGACGGTCTCATTTAAAAACGTCCTTACGAATTATCATGGTTGATCTGCTGCGTATAAAATCCAAAAAAGTTAAGAAGTTTCTAGTGGACAACCGGTTGACCGAACTTGTTCATTTTAAAGACTATCGTTCTGTTCGCTACGAAAAATCGGAGGCCAATTCATATTCGCGTCATTTTAAAAAATTCTTACTCAAAGAAAATATTGAAGATGTTTGGAGCGCTTATAAAAATATTCACCCAACAGAAGCGTGGAATGGTAAAATGGTTTCGTTTGGTTTAGGGTATTGCAGAAGGCAGGACAAAATATCGTATCTTGAAGATCATTATACGGGCATGGAAGCCGGTCAAATTATTTTTCTGAACCTTAATATCCTTGGATTAGCAAACCTTGCTGTCGCACACGAAATTGAAGAAGTTAACGAGCTTGAAAAATACATTAAGCTGAGTTACATGAAGCATGGCAAGGCTGAAGGATCGCAATGGATACGCTTAGTTCCAACACTAGAAGGGCACACTGAAGTGCATCACGAAACATTTTACAAAAGCGATTCATCGTTTCGCGACAAACGCATTTATCCGATGTTTCATACCAAAGCCATATCTGAATTCCATAATAGTGTGAGAAAAAAAATGCTTTCAAAGAAAGCACACATTCTGTAGTGCACTTTTTTCAAAGTGATTTTTCCGATTTAGTGAAAGAACTCCTTTATCGAATCGCAAACGAAAATAATTTGCTCGTCAGTAAGTTCAGGATAAAGAGGTAACGATAGTATTTGTTGCTGATCCCGATAGGCAATAGGAAAATTTTCTTGGCTATGATTATCTGATTGATAAGGCTCCAGAAAGGGCAGCGCTAATGGATAATGAATTGAAGTTTGAATTCCTTTTGAGCTAAGATATTTTTGCAATGCATCTCTCTTCTCCGTTCGGATTACATACAGATGAAAAACATGCTTGACACTTTCACGGACATAAGGTGTGTTGACAGATGCGACATCACGAAGCAGTGAAGAATATAAGTTAGCATGTTGAATGCGTTTCTCATTCCAGGATTGAGTGTATTTCAGTTTAACAGAGAGCATAGCAGCTTGCAATGAATCTAACCGGCTGTTCACACCCTCCATTGCATGGACATTTTTTTCTACCATGCCGTGATTGGCATAGGCTCTTATTTTTTTTGCAAGATTATCATCGCTTGTCAGGATTGCACCGCCATCTCCGTAGGCGCCTAAATTCTTACTGGGATAAAAACTAAATGCAGCAGCATTGCCAAAAGTGCCAACGTGCTTTCCATTCTCTTCCGCCAAAATAGATTGAGCACAATCTTCAATTAAATACAAATTGAATTTTCTACAGATGGATTGAAGCTCATGAAGATGTGATGGTTGTCCATATAGATGAACTGGTAAAATGGCTTTTGTTCGTTTTGTGATATCCGCTTCGATTTTTGAAACATTTATTGTGAATGTACGCGGATCGCTATCAATAAAGACAGGTTGAGCACCTGTGAGAGTTGTCATCTCAGAAGCAGAAATCCAATTATGAGCGGGGATGATGACTTCATCTCCGGCACCGATACCGAGTGTTTTTAAAATGATAAAAATGGCATTCGTTCCGTTTCCTACTCCGATGCAATGCTTCACTCCATGGAGAGCCGCAAAGTCTTTTTCAAATTGTTGAATGTATTTACCGCCAACAAAAATTCCATCTTCAAAAACACGATTGATCGCTTCCCGGATTTCTTCCTTAATCGAACTGTACTGTATTTTAAGATCGACAAACGGAACGTTCATTAGGGCTGTTTGTTGATGGTGGTTCGTTGTTCGAACTAGAGCGAATTCAAATACGGATGATAGCTACCTGTTTTTCCAATAGGTTCAGCATGACGAATGTCGTGTGCGAGTTGGATAGAAGGATATGCATCGTCTAATCCAAATCCTTTCCCATCAATTACCTGTTGATAACTCATGGTATGAAGTTCGGTGAAGCCATCGCTGAATTCAATTTCTTGTCCTTCCATGGTAAGGGAACGAAATGTGCGTTTACCTTTTGCTTTTACATCTTCAGGTAAATGATCTGCATTGATACTTAACATCCATCGAACCCGACCGCGCTCAAGTTCTAAATATCCGGCAGCCATATCCTCCTTCATCTGGTGCACAATATTTTTCTTCACTCCACCAAATACCCATGTTAACATATCAAAAAAATGAATACCAATATTGGTTGCAACGCCTCCAGATTTAGAAGAATCGCCCTTCCAGCTTATCTGATACCAATTCCCGCGTGAAGTAATGTATGACAAATCAACATCGTATATTTTATCTTTCGGTCCGTTCAACACTTGCTCGCGCAATGCGATAATACTTGGGTGCAGGCGCAATTGCAGAATCGTGAAAACTTCTTTACCAGTCTCCTTCTCAATTTCCCTTAGCGCATCAACGTTCCATGGATTAAGCACCAATGGTTTTTCGCAGATAGCATCGGCTTGATGTCGAAGGGAAAAACGAATGTGAGAATCGTGCAAATAATTTGGCGTACAAATACTAACGTAATCAATCTTCGTCCCCTGACGCTTTAGTTTATCAATATGACGATCGAATCGCTCAAACTCAGTGAAGAAATCAGTGTTTGGAAAATATGAATCAATAATACCTACCGTATCAAATTTGTCTAACGCTGCTACAAGATTATTTTTTGTATCGCGTATCGCTTGCAAATGCCTTGGGGCAATGTATCCTGCAACACCGATCAATGCAAAATTCTTCATCTGCTATAGTTTTACTACGTTTCCTTTTTCCAATTTGTACTGCTCATTACTTTCAGGGCAAACAGCAATCCCATTTTTATCAAACAACAATTTATGTCCATACTCACTCATCCAACCGGTTTGACGTGCGGGGTTTCCGATTACTAATGCATAATCAGGAACCGTTTTCGTCACCACAGCACCTGCACCAATAAATGCAAATTGTCCAATATCATGTCCGCAAACTATCGTGGCGTTCGCACCAATGGTTGCACCCTTCTTCACGAGTGTTTTCGCATATTGATTTTTTCGATTGATCGCGCTTCGAGGATTAATGACATTCGTAAACACCATGGATGGTCCAAGGAAAACATCATCCTCACACTGCACACCTGTATAAATCGATACGTTGTTCTGCACTTTTACATTTTTTCCCAGCACTACTTCAGGAGATATCACTACGTTTTGTCCAATATTACAATTTTCACCAATCACGCAATTCGGCATGATGTGAGAGAAGTGCCAGACTTTTGTGCCCTCACCAATAACACAACCATCATCAATGATTGCGGAAGGATGCGCATAAAATTTCGCTGAACTCATGCCTGAAAAAAAGTTTTAATCGTCTGACAAATATAATTCAATTGTGCTTCATCCATTTCGGTATGAACAGGAAGTGACAGAACAGTTTTTGAAAGTTGTTCCGTAACCGGAAAAGATCCTTCACCAAATCCAGTTCGTTGATACGCTTTTTGTAAGTGCAGCGGAACGGGATAATAAATCATGGTTGGAATTTCATTCTTCTCCAGAAATGTTTTCAGCTCATTTCTTCGCTCGGCCACCTGGATGGTGTATTGATGAAAGACATGCGTTGAATATTTTGAACGAACTGGTGTTTTAATACTCGGAATTCCAGCCAAGGCTTTATCATAATGATTTGCAACATCGTTTCTGCTCTGCTCGTATTCTGGCAAATACTTGAGCTTAGCCAAAAGGATTCCAGCTTGGAGTGTATCTAACCGACTGTTTACACCAATACTGTCATGATGATATTTTATTTTTTGACCGTGGTTCGAGATCATTTTTATTTTCGCGGCCAGTTCCTTATCCTGCGTGAACATGGCGCCACCATCTCCAAAGCAACCTAAATTCTTTGACGGGAAAAAGGATGTTGTGCCAATCGTGCTCATTGTACCTGCACTCTTTTTCGTTCCATCGCTAAAGGTATAAACTGCACCCAAAGCTTGCGCGACATCTTCAATGACTTTGAGATTATGTTTCTTTGCCACAGCAAGTATCGGTTCCATGTCTGCGCATTGTCCATATAAATGAACGGGTACAATGGCAACTGTTTTCGATGTGATCTTCGCTTCAATCTGCGCTACTTCAATGTTAAATGTTTTTTGGTCTACATCAATAAAGACAGGTGTAAGACCTAACAAAGCAATCACTTCAGCTGTGGCAACGTAGGTATGCACGGGTAAAATGATTTCATCACCCGGTTTAAAATCGAGTGCCATCATGGCAATTTGTAATGCATCCGTTCCGTTGGCGCACGGAATAACAAAAGAAGAATTTGCGTATTTCGCCAACGCATCAGCAAACTGGTTTACTTCTGGTCCTTGAATAAATGCAGTTGAGGTAAGAACACGTTCAATGGCTGCGTCTACCTCCGCTTTGATGCGCAGGTATTGCAAGTGCAGATCAACCATTTTTATTTTTTCCATTCCTGCTCAGTTAATGGTGAATTGTTAAAGGTTAATTGAAACGGTGCTCTCCTAGTCACAATCTTTGCGACTTAAAACAGCAACGCGTTTTGTAAAGACATTGACCACAGCGTTAACGGTGAATTGATCATTGATAATTGACAATTAGATCATCAGTTTCTTCTCCCACTCCCAGGCGTGCAGAAGCCCTTCTTCACTTGTATACTTTGTTTTCCAATGCAACTCGTTACTGACCTTAGTTGTGTCGGCATATACTTTTTCAATATCTCCGGATCTGCGAGGCCCGATGATGTACGGAACATCAACTCCGGTTACACGTTTAAATTGTTCAATCAACTCCAGCACCGACACACCTCTGCCTGTACCAAGATTAAATATTCGCAAGGTGTTTTCATCCGACAATTTTGTAAGGTATTCCATAGCCTTTACATGCGCATCAGCTAAATCTACTACGTGAATGAAATCGCGTACGCAGGAGCCGTCTGGAGTATTATAATCATTTCCGAACACGGTAAGTTTGTCGCGCTTGCCCGCTGCCGTTTGCGTAATGTAAGGCGCGAGATTGTTTGGTGTGCCAATAGGAAGTTCACCCATCAATGCACTGGGGTGTGCACCTATTGGATTGAAATATCGGAGTGAAACAATGCGAAATCCCGTTGAAAAAACATCTTCCAAAATCCGTTCACAAACTTGCTTCGTTGCACCATACGGTGACTCTGCACGTTTGAATGGAGCACTCTCATTTACAGGTATATGATCAGGTTGACCATACACGGTACACGATGAAGAAAAAATCAAATCGCGTACATGAAACTCTTTCATTACCTCAAGTAGTGTTAGCAACGAACCAATATTATTCTTGAAATAGATAAGCGGTTCATGCACGGATTCTCCCACGGATTTGAATGCCGCAAAATGCATCACCGCAGAAAAAGGACCTTGTGTTTTGAATACACGCTGTAAAAAATTCTTGTCGTTGCAATCACCTTCCTGAACATTCGGTTTTTGCTTGGTAATCTTTTCGATACCCTCCACAAGCGTTCGATCGCTTTTCGAAAAGTCATCGATTATAACAGGCTCATATCCTGCCCGAACTAATTCAACTACCGTGTGTGAGCCAATATATCCGGCCCCGCCTGTAACAAGAATTTTTTTTGAGAGCGTCATTTTAGATCTATAAGCGTGCTGTGATTTTTGATTTATCGAGGGAACCCTTCACATCAAACACAACCGTGTTCTCTTGACGAATGGCACTCCAATTCAATTTTGAAAATTCATCGTGGTTAACCGCGAGAACAATAGCATGGTACTTTTTGCTTAACGTTGCGATCAACGATAATCCATACTCGTGTTTTACTTCTTCTCCATCAGCTTGCGGATCAAAAATATCAACGTTTGTTCCAAAGCTTTGAAGTTCACGGATTACGTCAATCACTTTACTGTTGCGTATGTCAGGACAGTTTTCTTTGAATGTAATTCCAAGCACTAATACATCTGCCTTATTAATGGGCAAATCATTTTGTGCCATGAGTTTGATAACGCGGTTCGCGATATGAACACCCATGTTATCGTTGATCCTTCTTCCCGAAAGAATCACTTCTGAATGATAACCAAGGCTTTCAGCTTTATGTGTTAGGTAATATGGATCAACACCAATGCAATGTCCACCAACCAATCCTGGTTTGAAAGGAAGGAAATTCCACTTTGTTCCTGCTGCTTCCAATACTTCATGTGTATCTATGCCCATGCGTTCGAAAATCAGCGCCAACTCATTTACAAATGCAATGTTTACATCGCGTTGTGAATTCTCAATTACCTTAGCGGCTTCAGCAACTTTTAAAGAAGATGCTTTATGCGTACCTGCTGTGATAATTCTGAGGTATAGCTGATCTACTTTTTCTGCAATTTCAGGCGTGCTTCCACTCGTTACTTTTTTAATGGTGGTGACGCGGTGAAGTTTATCGCCTGGATTGATACGCTCTGGTGAATAGCCACAGAAAAAATCAACATTAAATTTTAAGCCACTTACTTTCTCTAGCACCGGAACGCAAATTTCTTCTGTGCATCCTGGGTAAACTGTGGATTCGTAAATAACGATGTCGCCTTTCTTTAAAACACTTCCTACTGTTTTGCTTGCACTTTCCAGTGGACGAAGATCTGGTTTCTTAGAATCGTCTACTGGCGTAGGAACTGTAACAATAAAATAGTTTACTGCTTTTAAATCTGCTGTATCAAAAGAGAACGTCATCCTAATAGACGCTTTTAATTCTTCTACCGTAACTTCCTTGGTTCGATCGTAGCCTTTCTTTAATTCTTCAATTCGCTCTTTATTAATATCAAAGCCCACAACTTCAATCACCTTACCAAACTCAACAGCCAATGGCAAGCCTACATAGCCAAGCCCAATAATTCCAATTCTATCCATGTTGTGATTATAATTTTATGTTATAGTATTTCACGTACCAATCAATGAAATTTCCAATACCCACTTCGATGGGTGTAGACGGTTTAAAATCCACTTCGCGCATTAAGTCGTCTACATCTGCAAAGGTAGCGGGCACGTCACCATCTTGAAGTGGTAATAAATTTTTAATGGCCTTGCGCCCAAGCTTCTCTTCAATTACTTCAATGAAGCGCATCAACTCAACCGGTGAATTATTTCCAATATTAAAAATCCGATACGGTGCAAAGCTTGTTGCAGGGTCGGGCATCATGCCATCCCAATCTTTATTTGGCCGAGCAACTTTTGAAATGAGACGTTCAATGCTTTCAACAATATCAGCCACATAGGTAAAATCACGTCTCATTTTTCCATGATTATAAACGTCAATGGGTTTACCTTCTAGAATCGCTTTTGTAAAAAGAAATAACGCCATATCCGGTCGACCGTATGGACCATAAACCGTAAAGAAGCGCAAACCGGTTGTCGGTAAATTATAAAGAGATGAATAGGTATGAGCCATCAACTCATTCGACTTTTTTGTTGCCGCATACAACGAGAGCGGATGATCTACATTATTATGAACGGAGAACGGCATCTTTTTATTCGCGCCATATACTGAGCTGGACGAAGCATAAATTAAATGCTTCGTTTTAAAATGACGACAGGCTTCCAGCACATTTAAAAATCCACGCAAATTGCTTTCAAGGTAAGCATACGGATTTTCGATGGAGTATCGAACACCCGCTTGTGCTGCCAGATTGATCACATAGGGAAAGTTATATTGATCAAACAATTGATCGATTCCTTTTTTATCTGTCAAATCAATTTCCTTGAAGGTAAAATTTGCATTCGCCCTCAACAGATCAAGTCTGGAATGTTTAAGTCCGATTTCGTAGTAATCATTTAGATTATCGAGCCCGACAACTGTATAACCAAGCTTGCAAAGCTTTTGTGAGAGATGGAAGCCAATAAAACCAGCTGCACCGGTGACTAGAACTAGTTTTTCTGAAGGCATCTGAGCTTTTAAAAGGTTTATTAAAGGGATAGCAAAACTAAATAATTTTAGGTGCCAACGATAATTTGGGACGTTTTTACATAAACTTGCATGTTGCCTAATGCATCGAAACTGATCACAATCGAGTGAATGTAATTTTTCTTCTCATCCAAAAAGAACTCAAACTAGAACTCAGGCGTAAAGCCGTCATTTCTGGAATCAGTCTGTATCTGTTTAGTTTGGTTTTTATATGCTACTTAACATTTAGTCTTCGTCAAAATTCGATTTCAGAAGCTACCTGGTCGGCTTTATTCTGGCTTACCATTCTTTTTTCAGTGGTAAACAGTGTCGGTAAGAGTTTTATTGGCGAAAAGAAGGGGATATTCATTTATATGTACACCATGGCGAGCCCACAGGCCACCATTATTTCCAAAATAATCTACAACACAGCTTTATGCCTATTACTTTCCCTTGGCGGATATATTTTATTTTCAGTCTTTATTGAAAACCCAATACAAGATGCGCTTCTTTTTATCACTACCCTCTTTCTCACCTCGTTCGGATTTTCGGCTGCATTAAGTCTGATCTCAGGCATTGCATCAAAAGCGAACAATAGCAACATTCTTATGGCTGTGCTTAGCTTTCCTGTTGTGTTGGGTATTTTGTTAATGGCGATCAAAATCACCAAAAATGCTTTGGATGGAATTGATCGTGCTGCAAGTTTAGATGAACTGCTCAATCTACTGGCAATAAATTGCATTCTCACCGCGCTGGCTTACCTCCTCTTCCCCTATATTTGGCGGAGTTAATTAGTCGATTTGAAAATTTGAAAATGTGCCGATGAGAAACAATTGGTGGAAAATTCTGGGAGTCTTGTTGGTGATTTATGTTCACTTAGGAGGAATGCTTTTCGAAGTGCCTCGGCTGAATATCCTTAATGAAAGCGTGCGTGCGCTATACTTCCACGTGCCTATGTGGTTTGGGATGATCTTTCTTTTTTCAATCTCAGTTTACTACGCTGTTCTTTACCTTCGAAATCCTTCAGATGAACTGGATCGAAAGTCAGTAGCATTTGCCAATGTGGGTTTGCTCTTTGGTTTGCTGGGTATGGTTACAGGAATGTTGTGGGCAAATTATACTTGGGGTTCGCCCTGGCACGGTGATCCAAAACAAAATGGTGCTGCCATCGCTTTGCTAGTTTACCTCGCCTACTTTGTATTGAGAGGCTCGCTTGAAAATGAAGAGCAACGTGCCCGGTTAAGTTCTGTGTACAATATTTTCGCGTTTGCTGCTATGATCCCTTTGGTGTTTATCATTCCAAGACTAACCAGTTCCATGCATCCCGGAAACGGAGGAAATCCTGGCTTTAATGCCTATGATTTGGATAGTCGCATGAGACTGATTTTTTATCCCGCTGTAATTGGCTGGATTTTGATTGGAATATGGATCGCATCCCTTCGATTCCGAATTAGAACAGTAGAAGAAAAATTACTTGAATTAGAACATGAAAAGAATGGCTAAAGGTATTTTAAGTTTAATGCTGATGATGTTCAGTTTCATCGCGCAAGCGCAAACCACTGTTGAAATGGCCGATACCATGCGGTCGGAAGGCAAGATCTATGTAGTAGTGGGCATTATTCTGATGGTTTTAGTAGGATTGATTGTCTATTTAATAATGCTGGACAGAAAAGTGAAAAAGCTGGAAAATATGTTAACTGAAAAGCAATCGAAACTGAAAGGCTAATGATTGTGTTTGATTAGGGCTTGAATACTTGACGGAAGTTTTCTTATCCAATTTAAGAAGTATACGATAAGCAAAGGTGGAAGGAAATTGCCTATTGAATTTTGCATACTGCCTACTTAAGAAAATACTCCGCTTAGCAAGCTAGTTTATACTGGTTTGTATCTAATTTTGAAATTGAATTGTAAGGGAGGCGAACTATGAAAAAATCACACATCTTCATTATCATCATTATTGGAGCAGCCATTGCCATTATTGTAACAACTGCGGGCGATGCCAGTACCTATACAAGCTTTGGTGAAGCCTATACCATGGCCGAAGCCGGAAACACGAAAGAAATTCACGTGGTAGGACAACTGCCAAAAGATAGCCAAGGACATGTTGTTGGAATTGAAGAAGGTTCTGATCGTGTTTCGTTTTCTTTCTTAATGATTGACGATAACGGAAAAGAACAAAAGGTAGAATACAATCAACCAATGCCTCCGGATTTTACCCGTTCTGAAAAAGTAGTAGTTATTGGCAGTTATAATGGTGAAACCTTTAAGGCCAGTAAAATTCTCCTTAAGTGTCCTTCAAAATATCAGGAAACAAAAATCAATGCCTAATTTAAAATCTACCTTGACTTTGTCGTTCTGTGATGACATAGAACGTGGCGTGGCAAAACAGACTGAGGTGTAAGGTTGACAAAAATCACAAATCATAATTCTCAAATAACAAATCGTAATTCATAAATCGTCAATCGTACATCTTCTCCATGCATTACCTCATCGGCAACCTCGGACATATTTTTGTTATTACTTCATTCATTGCCGCTCTTGTAACGGTATTCAATTACTTTAAAGCAACCACTACTGACGACTTAGAAAAGAAGAACGGCTGGTTGCTCAATGGTAAAACATCATTCTACATCCATGCTATCGCAGTGCTTGGAATCTGTGTAACACTCTTCGCTATCATTGCCAATCATTATTTTGAATATCACTACGCCTACAGTCACTCCGACCGAAAACTTCCGTCTTATTATTTGATCTCCACTTTTTGGAATGGACAAGAAGGGAGCTTTTTGTTGTGGATGTTCTGGCATGCTATACTTGGTGTAATCATTATCAACACAAACAAATTTTGGGAGGCTCCCGTGATGGTGGTTTTTACATTGGTGCAAGCATTTCTCGCCTCTATGATTCTAGGTGTTGTTATTCCAGGTTTAGATTTCAAGATTGGTAGTTCCCCTTTTATTTTACTGCGCGATGTAATGCGCGATGCCCCCATCTTTTTAGCACAGCCAGAGTTTATTCCGAAAGATGGTACCGGCTTAAACGCTTTGCTTCAGAATTACTGGATGGTTATCCATCCTCCCACATTATTCCTGGGCTTTGCCCTTACCGTTGTTCCTTTTTCATATTGCATGGCAGGTTTGTGGTTAAAGAAATACAGCGATTGGGTTCGGCCTGCATTACCCTGGGCGTTGTTTGGCGGTGCTATATTAGGGCTTGGAATTTTAATGGGTGGATACTGGGCGTATGAAACATTGAACTTTGGTGGATACTGGAATTGGGATCCGGTCGAAAATGCCGTTTTCGTTCCGTGGTTAATTCTTGTAGCGTCCATTCACACAATGATCACCTACAAAAATAGCGAGACAGCATTAAAGGCTTCCGTCATTTTAGTGACCGGTGTTTTCATTGCCATTCTATATTCTACCTTTCTAACGCGCAGCGGAATTTTAGGCGAGGCGTCCGTTCACTCCTTTACCGATCTTGGTCTCTCCGGACAATTACTTGTCTACCTTTTATTTTTTCTTCTGGCTGCTCTTGTTCTTTCTGTTGTTCGATGGAAACACATTCCATCATCAGAAAAAGAAGCATCAACCTATTCGCGTGAGTTTTGGATTTTTATTGGTGCAACTACACTTTGCTTGATGGGCTTTCAGATAATTGCCGGAACTTCCATTCCTGTAATCAATGCGATAATCGGTTGGTTTAATGTTGACGCAAAGTTAGCGCCACCAACAGATGCACCTGCATTTTATTCCAAGTTTCAAATTTGGTTTGCCATAGCAATCGGTATTCTTTCAGCTATCGGTCAGTTTTTCTGGTGGAAGAAAATTGATCGGAAAATTTTAGTTCAGCAATTGTCAATTCCGTTTGTTGTTGCGTTGCTTGCTACACTAGTGATCATCAACATCTCAAAAGTTTTTAACATTCCGTATGCAATGTTAATGTTTGCGGGACTCTTTACAGTTTGTGCAAACGCAAAAATTTTAATTGGATTACTGAAATCAAGTCCTGCATTATCTGGCGGAGCGATCGCTCACATTGGTATTGGGTTGATGTTGATTGGCGTGATGTTTTCTTCCGGTTATTCAAAAGTTGTTTCCCTTAATAACACCGGCCTTCAAATCTCTAAAGACTTCAGTAAAGAATTTAATCGCGACAATTTATTACTCTTCGTTAATGAGACCCGCACCATGTGGGGTTTTGATATTGAATATCTAGGAGAACGCCTTGAACCTCGTGAGCATTCAGGATACATCCATACCAGTGATGTGAAATTAACCGATGACAAAGATAAGGTAGTGGCAAAGCATGATCTCTCCGTAAACGGACATGCTTACAAAGCCAACGATACGATCTCTATTCATGGCGAGAATACATATTATGAAATTGAACTTCGCAAAGGTGATAGTAAATACACATTATACCCACGCGCGCAAATCAATCAGGAAATGGGTGGACTTTTACCTTCCCCTGATATTTACAGAACGGTTTCTGCCGACCTTTACACACACGTTACTTCCGTGATGAATCCCGAAGAAGAAAGTGACTGGAGCAAGCTCGAAGAAATGAAAACAAAAATTGGACAAGAGTTTTTCGCCAATGATTATGTAACAACACTTGAGTCGGTTGATCGGGTATTTGAAATTGATGGCGTTGTGTTAGCAGAAAAAGATGTAGCCGTAAAAGCAAGAGTGAAAGTACAAGGAGAGAAGGGAGCATATTTTGCAGAACCTGTTTTCCTTATCCGCGATAAAATGGTGGGCCGGATTCCTGATGAAATCAAAGACCTTGGTTTACGCGTCACACTTCTCAACATTCACCCTGAAACCAGTGAGTTCAGTCTTGGACTGAACACGCGCCAAAAAGATTGGGTCGTAATCAAAGCACTAGAAAAACCACTCATCAATGTATTGTGGATCGGTACACTTGTCGTAATGGCTGGCTTCGGAATTGCCATGACAAGACGTGTGCGTGAGTTTAAGAAAATGAAAGAGAAAGGGCTGGAGTAATATCATATGTAGTACCAACGTTTTGCTGGCACTACTTAGGTAATTGTAAAATTGAAATCGTTCCTTCCCGTTAACATCTCAGCATCAAAAGAAAAAGCTGACATGGAGCTTTGTAAAAAAAGGAGTACCGGGCGTAAAGTGAATTTCTGAAACAGGCTGGGCTTCATTCAACATTCTTGATTCCGTGTCGAACTGCGCTTCATTCCATTTTGCGTTCAGCATATTTTCTATTGATATCCCTACTTCAAACTTTGACTTTGTATAGTTTATCAAGCCATCCATCAGAAGATAACCTTTTGCTATCACACTGTTGTCCTCATTGGCTGGACGATCATCAAGATAACGATAACGAAGGCTTCCGTTCAGTCCGTTTTTAATCCGAAAAGTCAATCCACCAATACTTGAAAATTTAGGTGCCAATGGAATGTTGTCTTCAGTCTCTCCTTTTGTTTTAGGGTCTGCCAGTGTAACATCTATGTCTGCAAATAACCAGGGCAACATTTGGTAACGAATGGAGAGATCAATTCCCTGGCGTTGAGTTTTTCCACTCGGTTCTACAATACCGGCATCACCTACATAGACAAACTCTTGTTCGAGATCAAGTCTCCACAGTGCGGCATGAACCAATACTTTATCAAACAACTTGGTATCAATGCCCAGATCAACTCCAAACGCTCGCGGAAGAATTTCTTTTGCATTTTCTTCAACAACAACTCGGGCATCATTGGAATGAAAGCCCGTTCCAGTACGAAGGTATACCTGCGTATTTTCGTTGACCTTATAATTCACATTCAATTTGGGGCTTATGATACTTGCATTTTCAGTTTTATACTCACCGGAAATCGTGTTGTCATATCCAAATGAAAAATAATCAAATCGTAAAGCAGCATTCACCGACCAACGCTCGCTTAGCATCAGCGTTTCGCTTACAAAAGCATTCATGTTTGATTCTGTTAAGTTGCCTCGCTGTACATCACTCAGATGTTGTCTTTTGATTGTGTTTGACAATGTAATGTCTCTGACATCATCATACCGAACGCCAACCCCAATATGAGATTTTAATTCTTTACCGAACACAATTCCAGAAGCATTGTAATTTGCTTTATAACCATAAATCAATCGTGACTCTTTCTGCTGAATCTGATCACCGTTAACAGGATCATTCAAATAGAATGTAAAGTTTGAATAGAGATTAAAATTATAATGCACAGCATATACCTGCTGATCAAATGTAGCACCTCGAGTAAATTGATGGATATGTTTTGAATACACATTAATCCTTCCGGTTTCGCCACCTTCAGTAGGATCTAGTGATCCGAAACGCGAAATCATTCCGCTCTTTACTGCACGTTCCGGAACTTGTCCAGAAGCATCCCAACTACTATTAAAAAAACTCACACTAAGAGTAAGTTTGTTTGCTGCATTTAACTGACTGGTATATTTTCCAGTGATATTGAATCGTTTAAAATCCTGGGGACTTTCAAAATAACCATCTGATCGAAAAAATTCAGAAGCGATATACCCCGTTTGATTCGCTGAACTTTTAGGAATAAAATTTACACCCGCCACTCCACGAAAGGCACCAAATTGCCCGCCTTCCACTTTTACAAAGTTTTTTTCAAGTGAACTTCTGGTTTGGAAATCAACATATCCTGCCGTTGTGAAGTCTCCTTTATCAGCATAGTAAGGGCCCTTATCAAAATCAACAAACTGCACTAACTCCGGAATTAAAAAATGCAAATCAGAATACCCTTGTCCATGTGCGTGCGATACCATGTTTACGGGCAGTCCATCAACTTCAAGATTAATATCTGTGCCGTGGTCAATATCAAACCCACGCAAGAAGATTTGCTCGGCTTTGCCGCCTCCGGCATGTTGTGCAATAAATAATCCCGGCACCATTCTTAAGATATCCTGCGAGGTATTGGTAGGACGAAGTTTAATATCAATGGCCGATAGTGTATTTATGGGTCGGTCGGTATAAGATGAAATCAGTACATCCGCCAATTGAATATTCCCCTGATCTAAATAGAAATTCAATACAACTGAGGAGTGGTCTTTAATTTCTGCTGTTTGAGTTTCGGTGACACACCCGAGAAAAGAAACCTCTACCTCATATTTGCCCGAAGCTATGCGAGCAAGACTAAAGGTTCCATCATTTTGTGCAATGGTTCCCATTCGTGTTCCTTTCAAAATAATACTAGCCCCTATAAGAGGTTGGTTCGAACCGACTTCACGCACTACACCTTTTAATATACCTTGAGCAGAGGCTATCGAGGATGATAAAAAAAATAAGAGTAAAATATTTTTCATTGGAAATCGTGAAAGTATAAAATGGTTTGAGATGTTCTTAAGGTAAATCAGAAAACACAAAAGAAGGATTATGTGGCATTCACTGCAGAGAAATTTAAATCTGGTTAATCTGAGTTCGCATAAAAAATATGAACCTAAAACTTCGATTTAAATTTTGCGTGCCTGCTTTACCTGTAATTCAAAGTATTCCCATGGCTAATGCAAAAAGCCTAGCCAAAAAAAAGAATCACACGAAAGAAATCAGATTAGCGGAGGAGGTGTAAGTGGTGCTTGCGATAACGTGGGCAATTTTTTAAACAAACCAATGAAGCTATTATTGCTATCACTTTTAAAAATCAAATAGTCGGTAGGGGAATGGTAGAATAATAAAAAACCAAAAATTTCAATTGAATCGGTTATTGATGCACTATCCTCATCGCCTTGTGTAAAAATGGTGTGGTGATCATTTACATCGTGACCATGGTGATGATCAACCTCATGATGATGCAATGCGTTTTTAAAACTATGTAATATTTCATGTCCGCCATCGAGCAAACTATAGCCTGTTATGGATAAGCCATAAATCAGTATCAAGAGTTTTGCAAGAGCAGTGTTCATTTAAATTTTTTCTAAAGCTTGTTCAATGTCACGCGTAATAATTGGTCCGAGTTCAAAAGAGCTCTCTAAAGCTTGTTCCAAATATTTCTCCGCGTCAGTTTCAAAACCATTGGCGAGGTAAATCATTCCTACATGATAGGCAGAACTCGGTTCAAAGGTTTTTTCAGTAACATATTTCTGAGCAACAAATAAGGCTTCTTTTTTTCTTCCGAGATGAAGTAATGCCCAGGCTTTTAAATCATACGATTGTGGTGTTGGCCTGTTCTTTATTTCCTCCTCAGCAATAGCAAGGCTTGCGTCAGGTTTGTTTAAATCTTCAGCATAGATTTCTACAAGGTATTTGGCATACATGGTTTTATATTGCTGGTTGTCTGTTAGGTTTACAAACAGATTTAAATGATTATTTTTTTGCTGATCATTATGTTCCAGTTCAGCAATTTTCGCGAGCATAAGATGTGCATCAGGCATGCGGCTTCGTGAAGCAAGGACGGTGATAATCCGTTTGGCCTCGCTATAATTCTGATCGTTCGATAAAGCGATCCATGCAATTCCTTTTAGCACATAATCATATCCCGGATCTTTTTGCAATACGGATAAGTAAGCTTTGTAAGCATCTTCAATTCTTCCTGCATGACCATACATATCTCCCAGATTAGAAAGCGACCAGCAGTAGAGATCCTTATTTCCTTTTACACGATCAAATGCTTTTTCCATTTTTAGAATAGCAGAATCCAATTCACCCTCGTGGTCTTTTACTTTTACCTGACGAATCAGATGTGCAAATGAATTTTTATTGGTGAATTTTTTAAGGGTGATTTTTGCTTTATGGTCATTTCCGAGTTCAAGTGCAATATCCGTGATCACCAGCAATGAAGCAGCTTCATTTCCTCCTTCGTTCAATGCAGCCTCCGCATAAATTCCTGCTTGTTTAAACTGATGTTGGGTGATTGAATTTTGTGCAAGACCTAAATATAATCCTGCCTTTCCCGATGACGTTGTCTTCAACAAAGAATGATACATACTATCAGAATGTTGCAACTCTTCAACTCTTCCTGTTCTTTTAAAGTTGGCTGCATAGAGGCCTGCTAATTTTCGTTTGGAGGCTTCATCTTTTGGCATTCGATTTAATCTTTCTTGCCAGAAAGCCATATCAGCATCAAGGGAATAGTTACTAACTTTTTTAAAGGTTAAGAAAGATTCGTAATCCACAGCGTGGGTAACAGGTTTCTGTTGTTCAGTGCAAGAAGTAAGGATTAGTAAGGTGGCAGAAAAAAGTAAGAATGATTTCATAAGAGGGTCTTTTTTTAAGAATTTGAGTTAGGGGAGAATCTCTCAGAAAAAGATTCTCCCGCTACTCAATATGAAATAATCTAAAACGGTGCAGCGAGATAAGGGAACGTTCCTAAAAACGCTTTATCATTCGCATCCACGTTATCACTTGTTAAACCGGGATTGCTTGAGCCTGCGGTTCCACCAAAGATTAAAAGCAATTCAGTATCAATAACATCATCTCCAAGTGCGCGACCTGTAAGAACATTTGTTCCATCATAAAATGAAGTTGTCGCTGTTAGAGACACATTCAATACATCTGTAGCTAATAAACCTGCAAAGTCAGTGCGACTTTGTCCTAAGGCATTTCCAGGATATGTTACACCATTGAGTGCATCAAGTCTTGCAGCAAAAGCAGTTGCATACGCTGTACCCATTGCTGACGGAATGGTTTCATTGAATACATCCTTTGCAGTTCCGGATGGAATAAAAACAGTGTTAATTGCCGGACGAGCCATTTGATCTTCCTGCTCATAGGTAACAACAGGAGTCTTGTCATCATCATCATTACAAGCAGTAAATGTAACTGCACCTGCGATAAGGGCAACAGTTGCCAGGTAATTGAATATCTTTTTCATAGTTAATTCGATTTTAGTTTTTACGGTTTGAAGTTGCCCAGATATTAATCGTGCCCGTACCAACCTGTGATTTGGGAAGTTCAATTACCAATGACATTACGTTTGTACCTGCGAACGTATCGGATCCTACCTCATTAAAAGAGGAAGCAGTTCCGGCAATGATTTCTTTATATCGAACCAGATCAAAGAAGAATGGATCTTCACGTGGTCCTGCAAAAACTTTCATTGAGCCTTCCGTTCCGATAACCGGTGTTTCTCCATAGGCCGTAACATCTGCACTTACCGATGTATTTCCAACCAATGTACTTGTCAAACCTGTTGTAACAGGCGCCACTGGACCGTGTACGTACACTTTACCATTTTCGAAAGTAGCCTGGATAACAAGGTCTTCAACATTATCCTTTGTTGCAGAGTTATCTATATTGATCTCGAGCATTACCTCTTCATCAAACGTTGCTGTAGCACTCGCAGCCGGTGACAAAAGTCCCTGCGTGTTTACAACAAATACAATGTTATCACCCTTTGCAAAGGCATACACATCGGTAATGTCAGAACCAATACTGGAAGGTCCTGCTCCTGTTACTCCGGGGGCATCAATATGGTCAGCTGCAATCAGGTAAGCACCTGAAGCACCTACAACCAGAAACGCTGCACCCAGCATTTTCATCTTGTTTGTTATTTTCATAAATTTTTATGGTTTGTTTCCCTCACATACGAAGTGGGTGTAGCGATTGGATTTCGTGATGAGATGCATTTCTTGGTTTTAAATTGAAAAGACGTTGAGCTACCTTATGCTCTGATTATTAACCTGAAAAACCCGTTGAATTTTGCATTAGAAATAAAACTCCTGAGATAATCCAGATAAAAATTATGATAGAAGGCGAAGCTTGTGTTGCAGACGAAAAACCGAAGTAAGCGCAACGAATGTTGATTACTACTGATTACTGTTCTAAAAAAAATCACTATTTGCGGGCAGTTCAAATTATCGCTTTGGACTAAAGTCCATTTCAATAGTCGTTCAATAACCACGCACTTAAGTACGTGGTTATTCCGCGTAAAATTTGAGAGGGCTTTAGCCTTGCTAAGTTAAGTCCTGCGATAATTTCAATTGCACCCCAATGTTTTACAATTGAAAAAATTGTATTTTCGAACTATGCTGATCAAAATAAAAAAACCGGTTACGGCTAAAAAGTTAGCTGCTGCCGAAAAAAAGTTGGCTGCTGCAAAAGCAGGCCGTAAAAAAAAAGGATTTGATGCCAAGCGTTTTGCCGGAACCGTAAAATGGCCTGAAGATGGGGTAACCTTACAACGCAAGTGGCGAGATGAAGAATAATGTTTATGTAGTTGATAGCAACGTGCTGATTAATCTTAATCGGGGAGATAAAAAAATCGCGATTCTATTGCAAGGGAAAACATTGTTGTTCTCCGTCATCACAGAAATAGAGTTGCTTTCTTTTCCAAAAATTAGTCAAGTTGAAATCGCAAGAGTAAAATCGATGTTGGAAGAATGTATTCTTATTGGGTTGACTCAGGATGTAAAAGAACAAGCCATCATCATTAGAAAGCTAACAAAAATGAAACTTCCTGATGCAGTAGTTGCTGCCACGGCACGGGCTATGAAAGTACCATTACTCACTGCCGATGTCGGTTTTAAAAGAGCAGAAAAATTGATTGATGTCGTTTTAATATAACACCATTAAATCAAACAAAACGCCCTTGCCAGTTTCTTAACTGACAAGGGCGTTTTCATTTACTCTATTCTTTTATTTCTTATCTGCTACAATGCGCCCCTCGCGGTTTGCAATTTCCCATGCTGCAAAGAAAACAGTCTGAGCACGACTCGCTAATAAATCAAATTCAATTTTGCTTACCTCATCGCTTGGCTTGTGATAGTCTTCGTGAATTCCATCAAAATAGAAAATGATGGGAATACCATTCTTTGCAAAGTTCCAATGATCGGAGCGATAATATATTCTATCCGGATGACCTTCGCTGTTGTAGGTGTAATCAAAAACCAAATTATTATTTGCCTTATTAATAGATTCACTTAATGTATGTAATTCTGTTGAAAGTTTATCTGATCCGATTACATATACATACGGTGCGCTATCCTTATGTTCCGGATCTCTGCGACCCACCATGTCAATGTTTAAATCAACAACGGTTTTATCAAGAGGGAAGATGGGATGTTGTGTGTAGTAATCAGAACCAAGCAAACCTTTTTCCTCGCCTGTTACAGCCATGAACAATATACTTCTGCGTGGACCTTTGCCATCTTTCTTTGCTTGTGCAAATGCTTTTGCGATTTGCATTACAGAAACCGTTCCTGATCCGTCATCATCTGCACCGTTATTAATGCGATCGCCTTCACCACTCTTTGAGATACCGATGTGATCGTAGTGTGAAGTAACAATTACAATTTCATCTTTCTTATCCGTGCCTTCCAAAAAGCCGAGTACGTTCTCTGACTTCAATACCTTCACTTCCATTGAAGTTTTGTAAGTAACACTTCCTGGCTTCATTTTTTTCAACGCTGCTTTCTTCACGTCTTCGCCAGCCGCCTTTGTTAATTTCTCCAATGTTGTATTCATCAACTTTGCTGCTGCTGCTGTTGACACAAAGAATGTCCCTGAGCTTTTAGAAGCTTTCGTCTTTGGATTGTCAACCGAGAGTGAACCACCTGACAGAAATCCTTTAAACTGAGAAAGTAATTCTGTAAAACCAGTTGGGTCAGGATTCACAACAAAAACAATTTTTGCTCCCTTCTCACGCGCAATACCGATTGGCCCGCGGAAGTTCTCATCTTTCCCTACAAAAACTACTACTGCCTTTCCGTCAACACTTACCTGATCAAAATCTTCTTTATGACCCTTGCCAACAAATACCGTTGGAACGGTTACTTCTCCATTCGACTCGGTCGATCCATAATAGACAACATCTTCAAAATTATTGAATTTGCTTGTTCCGCTCTTTACATATATCTCACCAGGAATGCTGGTGTATAATTCTACTGTCTGAAGATATCCACCATCAACAGGACCAGTCAACCCAATATCTTCAAAGTGCGCGCGAACAAAGGCAGCCGCGATTTTTTGACCACGCTTACCGGTTTCGCGACCTTCAAATGCATCGGAGGCAAGGATTGTTAAATTTTCTTTTAAATCAGATTCTGTAATGAGTTTGCCGTAGGTCTGTGCGGCCGGGTCTTGCGCCATCAGGTTTATGCTGGATGCAAGCAACCCGATGAGGACACCATGTTTTAATTTAATCATAGCTCAAAGTTTAAGTTAATGCGCCAAAGATGTTGAGGATTTTCGAGAAAGCGAACGGTTTAGAGTTAATGGTGAATTGTTAATGGTGAATGGTAGAAATACATCATTTGTCAATTGTTAATCACCGTTTACTGATCACAGATTACCCCAAACCAACATTCCTACTTTTTTTCTGTTCATTAATAAGTTACGACTAACCACTTTATTACCTTTGCACCTTACGGCTGTTTGCCCACATCTCATTAACCTAAGACACTGAAAATCAAACATTTTAATGAAAATTGATTCCCACTACTCCGAAAAATTTGAAACCCGGCACATTGGCCCGGACGCCCGTCAGACTGAAGAAATGTTGAAAGTAGTAAAGGCTAAATCGGTTGACGAACTTATCGATCAAACGATCCCCGCCAGCATTCGCCTCAAAAGCCCTTTGAATTTGCCAGCGGCCAAATCTGAGTTTCAGTTTCTGAACGATTTCAAGAAGCTGGCTTCGAAGAATAAGGTTTTCAAATCTTTTATCGGAACAGGTTATTACAACACAATCACGCCAGGAGTAATCCTTCGGAATATTTTAGAGAATCCAGGATGGTACACTGCATACACTCCTTATCAGGCTGAGATTGCACAGGGCCGTTTGGAAGCGTTGATCAATTATCAAACGATGATCATCGACCTTACGGGAATGCAAATTGCCAACGCTTCTTTATTGGATGAAGGTACAGCAGCTGCAGAAGCCATGCACTTGATGTTTGCTTCACGAAAAGTATCAAAGAAAAACGCAGCTAAATTTTTTATTGATCAGAATGCATTTCCTCAAACCATCGACTTATTAAAAACACGTGCTACCCCTATTGGTGTTGAATTAGTAATTGGCGATGTAAATACATTAGACATTACGGACTCCAATCTTTTTGCAGTCTATATTCAAAATCCAAACAACGATGGCGCTGTAAAAGATTATTCGTCTTTTGCTTCATCAGCACATGAGAAGGATGTGTTCATCGTGATGGGTGCAGACTTGATGAGTTTGTTGTTAATGAAATCACCTGGCGAAATGGGTGCCGATGTTGTGGTTGGATCTTCTCAACGCTTCGGTGTACCGATGGGTTTTGGTGGACCACATGCTGCATTCTTTGCAACGAAGGATGAATTCAAACGCCAGATGCCGGGAAGAATTATTGGTGCTTCAATTGATGCATCCGGTAATCCAGGTTATCGCATGGCATTGCAAACACGTGAACAACACATTCGCAGAGAAAAAGCAACATCCAATATTTGTACTGCGCAAGTTCTTCTTTCGGTTATGGCCGGCATGTATTCGGTTTATCATGGCCCCGAAGGATTGAAAAAAATTGCTGGAAGAATTCATGGCCTTGCTCAAATTCTTGATAAGGGACTCACATCTCTCGGTTTAACACAAGTAAATGAGAATTATTTTGATACTCTGAAGTTTGAAGTTTCTAACAAAGAGGTCATTCGTCAAAAAGCGGAGAGTGCTGGAATTAATTTTAAATACTTTAATGACAATTATATCGGTATTTCTTTAGACGAAACATCTGATAAATCGACTTTAAAAAGTATTATTTCAATTTTCGTAGAAAATAAACATCACAACATTAATGGAGAGAATGGATCTGGTGTTGCGATTGATTTAGGCATTACAGGAAAATTAAAGTGGCCGGAATCCCTTATCCGAAAATCAGCATACATGACGCATCCGGTGTTTAACACACATCATTCAGAGCATGAAATGTTGCGTTACATTAAGCGTCTAGAAAATAAAGATTTGTCGATGGTGCATTCCATGATCTCGTTAGGATCGTGTACCATGAAATTAAATGCTACTGCCGAAATGATTCCCGTTACCTGGCCGGAGCTTGGTAACATTCATCCTTTCGCTCCAGCAGATCAAACTTTAGGATATCAGGAATTAATTAAAGATCTCGAAAACTGGTTGAAAGAAATTACTGGATTCACTGCCGTATCACTTCAGCCCAACAGTGGTGCACAAGGTGAGTATGCAGGTTTGATGGTCATTCGTGCTTATCACCAGGATCGCGGTGATGCACATCGAAACATATCTTTGATTCCTGCATCCGCTCACGGAACAAATCCAGCGAGTGCTGTAATGGCAGGGATGGAAGTAGTCGTTGTGAAATCAGACGAAGAAGGGAAAATTGATGTTGCCGACCTAAAAGCGAAAGCAGAACAATACAAAGACAAACTTTCGTGTTTGATGGTAACGTACCCATCTACCCACGGTGTGTTTGAAGAATCCATTATAGAGATCTGCGAGACCATTCATAAAAATGGCGGACTTGTTTACATGGATGGCGCAAACATGAATGCACAGGTAGGCTTAACATCACCCGCCAACATTGGTGCCGATGTTTGCCACTTAAACCTGCACAAAACATTTTGTATTCCGCACGGTGGCGGTGGACCTGGCATGGGCCCAATCTGTTGCAACGACAAGTTGAAAGCTTATTTACCCGGACATGCCGTTGTAAAGACAGGCGGTGATAAAGCGATTAGTGCTGTATCCGCAGCACCTTGGGGAAGTGCGAGTATCTTAACGATCTCGTACGCATACATTGCCATGATGGGTGGTGATGGATTAACCAACGCTACGAAGTATGCCATTCTCAATGCGAACTACATTAAGAATAAACTCGAAGGTCATTATAAAATTTTATATACCGGAACAAAAGGTCGTTGCGCGCACGAGATGATTGTGGATTGTCGTGACTTCAAAAAGTTTGGTGTTGAAGTGGAAGACATTGCAAAACGTTTAATGGATTATGGTTTCCATGCGCCAACGGTTTCGTTCCCTGTTGCCGGAACATTAATGATCGAACCAACCGAAAGCGAACCGAAAGAAGAAATCGATCGCTTTGTTGAAGCATTGATTGAAATCAGAAATGAAATTCGCGAAGTTGAAGAAGGCAAAGCCGATAAAGAAAACAATGTATTGAAACATGCTCCACACACAGCAGCAGTAATCACAGCCGATGAGTGGACTCGTCCATACACCAGACAAAAAGCAGCATATCCACTTCCCTATGTAAAGGATGCGAAGTTCTGGCCAAGCGTTAGTCGCGTAGACAATGCTTATGGTGATCGGAACTTAATGTGCAGCTGTTTACCAATGGAAGAATATGCTAAGAAAGAAGATGCTGTGACAATCTAGTTTTGAATTGCACCAAATTTTAAGGCATCTGTTTAATGACAGATGCCTTTTTATTTCTCGAAGAGATTCAAAAAAAGGAGTTATTTTTATAAACGTTGTATGGAAGAAAAGCTTAACGATATCAAATCGAAATCGCTACCCTGGTGGACATGGATTGCACCTTTTCTAATCATAGAAACGGGTGATCAATTATCGCTTTTGTTTAAGTATTCTGAAATCTACTCTGCCTTTTATCTTCCTACAGCCATTGCCTTTGTATTGATAAATTGGTGGGGACCTGCACGCGTACTTCCCTCCATGTTTATCATTGCTACACTTAATAGTTGGTTTTATGATCTGCAAAATTTATGGTTGTGGCCTGTGTTTGGTGCTATAGAAGCATTTGCTGTCTTTCTATCATGGTTTCTGTTTTCGAAATTAATGCGAGGCAAACCCTGGTTACCCGATATTAAGCAAACCATTCTTTTCTTGAGTCTTGGACTTATCGCACCCTTATTAATAGAAGTGACCTTATGGCAATTTGCTTACATCGCTGAACATGCCTATGTACCAGAATTATTCTGGGAGCGTTTTAGCCGCGATATATTGAGCGAGTTGATTGTGAACTTCAGCTTTGCTCTGCCTGCACTTTTTTTTCTGACACCCTACTTACATTCTGTAAACTTGTTCATCCGCAATGACTACCAAAAAGAACAACAACATCCCTTGAAGAAAAAAGACTTCGTTGAAATTATTGCTATTTTCATTGTCCTGCTAACGCTAACATTTGTATTGCCCTTCAGAGATTTCTGGTTTTTATATGGACTCTTCTCATTATACTTCGCCTTACGTTTTGGATTTGGTGTTGCGCTATTAGGAAATGCCTATCTGTTCTTTATCTCTTATTTGATTCCTATACTCATTCAAAAAGTTTGGGCTACTAAATACTTTCTCATTGACAGTGCAGTAATTTCTACTTTTCTGGGTTCCATTCTGCTTTATCTTTTTGCAACGATCACAGGGAGGGTAATCAGCGATTTACGAATTGCCGAAGACAGGCTGCACAAACAGAATGAAGAATTGAAAGACGCCAACCAGGAACTGGATCGATTTGTCTATAGTGTATCGCACGATTTAAGCGCACCTCTTAAATCAATTTTAGGTTTAGTGAACATCAGCAAACTAAACAGCAATCCGGAAGAACACAAGATGTATTTCTCCAAAATAGAATTCAGTGTGGTAAAACTGAATACCTTCATAAAAGAAGTTCTTGATTATTCGCACAACAAAAGACTTGTATTAACACTCGAACAAATTCGATTAAAAGAATTGTGCGATGAAATACTAGAGAATTTAAAATACATGGAAAGCTATGCCGACTTAAAGGTAGACTTTAGTGGATTGGAGCAAACTGAAATTAAGAATGATAAAATACGAGTGAAAATGATTTTAAATAATCTGTTGACCAATGCAATGAAATATCAAAAGCATACTCCCGGCCATCGTCCTCATATTCGGATATCTTCACGCAAGAAATTAAATTCAATTATTATTGACGTAGAAGATAATGGTGAAGGCATCCGAAAAGAAGTGCAGGATAAAATTTTCAATATGTTTTTCCGTGGACACGAAAAATCGGTTGGCTCAGGGTTAGGATTATACATTGCGCGTGAAGCTGCTGAAAAAATTAATGGCAAAATCAGCATGAAGTCGGAATATGGAAAAGGTTCGACCTTCAGTCTGGAGTTGAAGAATCTGAATTAATATTTTTGCCACGATAACACAAACACACTCAGAAATGCAAGGGGAAAATTAAAAAGTGTTGGCCACGCATAATTCCAGTGAATCATAAAATTTCATTTTTCATTTCAATAAATCCACTTAACTTTTCATTTCAAAATCCCCTTTAATTATGCTTAAAAGAATCCTCACTCTTTTCGCGATTGTATTCGCTTCCTCTTACGCATTTTCACAAGCCTTGTGGCTTCGTTATCCTGCTATCTCACCTGACGGTAAACAAATCGTGTTCAGTTATCGTGGCGATTTATATATAACTCCAACGTCAGGAGGAATTGCGAGCCCATTAACTCTTCATGATGCCTACGATTTTTCTCCTGTTTGGTCGCCCGATGGAAAACAAATTGCTTTTGCATCTAACCGACATGGAAACTTTGATGTGTTTATTATTTCTCTTAGTGGTGGTGACCCAAAACGATTAACCTATCACTCCGCCTGGGAAATCCCGACTGATTTTACCGCTGATGGAAAGAATGTACTTTTCAGTACGCACTTAGAAGATTTGGCGAGCAATGTTCAGTTTCCAATGGGTGGATTAAATGAGCTCTATTCCGTTCCGGTTGATGGTGGTCGAACAAAAATGATAAAACCAACAACGGCTAACGATGCAAAAATCAGTAAAGACGGAAACAAAATTATTTTTACCGATTGGAAAGGGTATGAAGATGAGTGGCGCAAGCATCATCAGTCAAGCGTTACGCGTGATGTGTGGATGTATGATGTTGCTCAGAAAAAACACACACAGCTTAGTGGTTTTAAAGGTGAAGACAGAAATGCAGTATTCGCTCCAGGCGAAAAAGAAATTTATTTTTTAACAGAGCAGTTTGGTGATTTCAACGTTGCCAAAATGAGTTTGGACAATCCACAAAACGTAACGGGAGTAACCAATCACCAAAAGCATCCCGTTCGTTTCTTATCCATTGCCGATGATGGAACACTTTGCTATAGCTTCAATGGTGAATTGTACACACGAAAACCAGGTGATACCAATTCGCAAAAGGTAAATGTTAACATCACTACGGAAGACAAAGAAAAAAATTCAGACATGATTCAAGCCATGCGTGGTGCAACAGAGTTTAGCATTTCACCAGAGGGTAAAGAAGTAGCGGTAATTGTGCGGGGCGAAATTTTCGTTGCTTCTACTGAACACGGAACCACAAAACGGATCACTCACACGCCAGAGCAAGAACGATCTGTTAGTTTTAGTCCCGATGGAAAATCACTAATCTATGCTTCGGAACGTGGTAATAGTTGGAAACTTTATCAAACAAAATTAGTACGACCAGAAGAGAAGCTCTTCTCATTATCAACAGTGTTGAAAGAAGAACCCGTTCTGGTTTCTGACAAAGAAACATTTCAACCAAAATTTTCTCCTGACGGAAAAGAAGTAGCGTATTTGGAAGAGCGTGTTACGTTGAAGGTACTCAACCTTTTAACCAAACAGAGTCGCACTATTTTAGATGGAAAATACAATTACTCGTATAGTGATGGCGATCAATGGTACGATTGGTCACCCGATGGAAAATGGTTCTTAGTGAATTTCAACAGCACAGGTCGGTGGTCATCCGAAGCAGGATTGGTTGATGCACAAGGTAAACAGACATTAGTGAACTTAACCAACAGTGGATACAGTGATGGCGCACCGCGATGGATGCAGAAAGGTAAATCGATGATCTGGTTCTCTGATCGCAATGGTATGCGCAGTCACGCAAGCTGGGGTTCGCAAGGTGATGTGTATGCTATGTACTTTACGCGTGATGCCTGGAATAAATTCAAACTCAACAAAGAAGAATTTGATTTACTAAAAGAAGCAGAAAAAGAAGAAGAGAAAAAGAAGGAAGAAAAAACGGATGTTTCAAAGAAAAGTAAAAAAGATGATGTAGCGGATAAGAAGGATGAGAAAGAGAAAGAAAAAATAGAACCGGTTTTAATTGAACTCGATCACATTGAAGATCGTAAAGCACGCCTAACCATTCATTCATCTGATCTTTCAGATGCTATTCTTTCACTTGATGGCGAACAACTTTTTTATCTCGCAAAATTTGAAAAAGGATATGATCTGTGGGTTCAAAAGTTTCGTGATCATGAAACAAAACTTCTTGTGAAGCTGGAAGGCTATTCCGGTGGTTTGCAAATGGATAAAGAAGGTAAATTTATTTTTGCTGTTTCAGGAGATAATATCATTCGGATTAATGTTGAGAACAACGAGCAAAAATCAATCGGGTACCGTGCCGAAATAGACCTTGACTTTAAAAAAGAACGTGACTACATGTTCGAGCATGTGTGGCGGCAGGTGCAAAAGAAGTTCTACAATGAAAAACTACATGGTGTAGATTGGAATTTCTACAAGCAAGAATATGCACGTTTCCTTCCGCACATCAACAATAATTTTGATTACACTGAAATGCTGAGTGAAATGTTGGGTGAGCTGAATGCATCGCACACTGGCTCAGGATATATTTACAATGATCCGAATGGAGATATGACTGCAAGACTCGGTGCGTTCTTTGACGATACCTATATTGGAACTGGTTTGAAAATAAATGAAGTCATTGATAAAGGTCCTCTG
>JANODK010000209.1:0-15272 GCA_031412655.1 Chryseolinea sp. | reverse complement strand
CGACCGCTTCTTGCGGTCGAGCCTTTTATGCTTTGGTTAACTCATCCCGCTGGTGGCGGGATGAGTTTTTGGTGAAGTGCTTGTGTTTGAGAGATTAATCTTGCATGATCAATCTCAGGCTAATTGTAATTACTTGAAATCGTATGGAATCATACCATTAACGATTAACCTTTGACCTCTGCACTAGATCGCACTTGATCCTCGCTCGCCAGTTCGTAAGCGAATTACTTCTTCCAGTGGAAGGATAAAGATTTTACCGCTTCCTACTAAGCCGTCTTCATTTGCTTTGGTGGCGTTGATGATGGCGTTACAGGCTTTGTCTACGAAGTCATCGTTGACGGCAATTTCTAAGCGGATGTTCGCGGTTAAGTTGGGTACTACTACTTGGCCTCTGTAAATTTCTTCGCTTGTGGTTTGACGCCCGTGGCCGGAGACGTTGCCTACGGTTATCCGGGACACGCCTGCATCGATAAGGGCTTCCCGTACCTGATCGAGTTGGTTTTCTCTTATTATTGCTACTATGAATTTCATCTTGTTTCTGTTTAGTGTGGATTAATCATTCCGTATCCTCTTTCACCGTGGTAGTGGTTATCGAGGCCGCGCATTTCGGCTTCATCGGTGGAACGAATCTTTATAAATTTATTCAAAACAAACAGAATAATCCATGTGCCGAGAGCAGCATATCCAACTGCTATTAAAACAGCGGTTGCTTGTACACCAAGTTGTTGCCATACAGTCCATGATCCACCGGCAAGGGTTGCTGCTTCTGTCATCCAGCTATCGCGAATGAAGAATACTAAGAAGATAGCACCAACAATTCCTCCTATACCATGAATTCCAAAAGCATCCAAGGTATCGTCATATCCTAATTTGTTTTTTGCCATGATGGCGAGGTAACAGATTCCGGTTGCTAATGCACCGAGTATTAATGCACCGCCGGGCTTCACAACACCAGCAGCAGGAGTAATCGCTACAAGGCCAGCTAAGATTCCGGATGCGAAACCAAGGGCTGTTGCTTTGCCGCGGTGAATGCCTTCGATAATAACCCATGCCATAGCTCCTGCAGCCGCAGCGATTTGTGTAACCGTGAGGGCTTGTGCTGAACTCAATCCGCTTGAAAGGCTAGAGCCTGCGTTGAATCCAAACCATCCTACCCAAAGTAAACCGGCACCCGTTAAGGTCATTACTAAGTTGTTGGGACGCATTTGTAAATGAGTGTGGCCTTTTCTTCCGCCAAGGAAAAGTGCTGCTACTAATCCGCTAACACCAGCAGAAATGTGAACGACTGTTCCTCCGGCAAAGTCGATGGCTCCACGTGCACCGAGGTTAAACAGGAATCCATCGGAAGCCCATACCCAATGGCACAGAGGATTATAAATTAATATTCCCCAAAGGGCTATGAAGAAACAATATCCTTTGAAGGAAACTCTTTCCGCGAAAGCGCCTGCAATGAGAGCGGGAGTGATGATGGCGAATTTTGCCTGGAACATGGAGAAGATGTATTCGGGAATGCCGCCTGCCATAATGGTTTCGTCAATGCCGGAGAGCATGAAGTAATCGCTGCTCCAGCCGAACCAGCCACCCAGTACGTTGGGACCGAATGCCATAGAATATCCGCAGACTACCCAGAGCACAGTCATTACGCCCATGGCGGAGAAACTGTGCATCATGGTTCCGAGTACGTTTTTACTGCGGACTAATCCGCCATAAAACATGGCAAGGCCAGGAACCATGAGAAGAACAAAGGCAGTGGAGGTGAGCATCCATGCTGTAGCACCGGTATCGAGCACCGGTGCATCTGCTGCCAGTGCGCTGGCCGCAGGAAGGAGTGTAAGCGCACACAGTAGTAGTGTGCATCTGAGTAAAATTTTCATTCTGGTTGTCTGGTAGTTTAGTTGTGAGGCGAAATTAACAGGCTTGGAGCCTCTTGCAATATAAAAAGTATAAAAATTATCGAATGATGGGTTAAAAATGAACCGGTATCGATTGAAAACGCAATATAATTTTGAGTTGAGGGTTTTTTTTTAGTTTCGCGCAATCAAAAATCAGTTGCCAATTGCCTGTGAGCTGATAAATTGTGGAGGCGATCGAATAGGTACTTGCGAGAAACTGGCGACTGGTAAACGGCAACCGGAAACAGGGGATTACTCCACAGGTATGCGCTGGTTAAGAACAAGTGGATCTGAATATATTACCGGGATGCATTGGTTGACGACCATTGTGTCTAACTGCTTCGCGGGTATGCACTGATTAATAACACGTGTGCCTAAATATTTTGCAAGGATGCATCGGTTGACAACAAAGATGTCTAAATATTCAACAAGTATGCACTGGGCAACAACAAGGACGCCTTATTTTTTTACAGGAATGCACTGGCCGATTTCAAAATTGACCGTACACATTACAATGATGCACCGATACAATTACAAGAATGGACTGGCAACTTTCGAAATTGACTGTACACATTACAATGATGCACAAATCCATTACAATGATGCACCGATACAATTACAGGGATGGACTGGCAACTTTCAAAATTGACCGTAATTGTTTCGGGTAAGCATTGGTGGATTACAGCAGAGTACTGGAACGTTTCGTGTACAGACCCTGGGGCGATAGTAACTTTAACTAATTTTAGACAGTGAAGCAGTTTCTAAACACGTTCATCTTATTTATAAACGCTTTGCGCATCAACCAAACGAACTCAATAATTGTGCGCTTACCAACTATTTTCTAAAATATTGTGTCTACCTTAAATAAACAGTTAGACTACAATTTTATGCGACTTTTAATGAAAAGCGTGGTTATCTTGACTTTCATTCTCAATGGTATTGTTACAGCATTCTCGTACGGACAGAGTACAGAGATATCAGCTCAGGCAGGTAGTGGTCTGTTTTCATTTGGAGGGGGATCAGCAACCAAAGCTTCTTTAATCACCGTTAGTTTCGATGGTTCCATATCAGGCTATACCTACAATCCGTACGGAAGATACAGCGGCTTCTCCTATGGATTCGGAGCTCAAGTACAGCGTATAACAAAGTCAACTTTTATTGCCGGACTTCAAGTGGGCTATGAGTCTTTGTCTAGCAAAGTTAAGATTGTTGGTGCATATGATGCAACAACGTATTGGGCCCTGCCAATGGATGACGGTAAAACTATTTTAACAAACAATTTCGTTAACCTAAATCCTTTTATTGGAAAGAGATTTGAACTGAAAAGTAATGTAAAGATTGATCTTAAGTTCGGTTTTGATTTCGGAGTATGCCTTTCGAGCACGGAGAAATATGATATTACACAAGCGCAAGACGATCACATCACCGGGTCGGTGTCAAGGAATAAACCTAATCTTGATTTCAGACCGCGAATTGAAATGGTAAATTATTATAAACAAATTGGGTTCTCAATTGGCTATTCCTATGGCCTTACCAATTATACCAGTGGCTTGGATGGTGCAGACCGAGTTACTCAATCCAGATATTTCAGACTCGGCTTGAGTTACATTATAAAATAGGATAGTTATCAATTTGTTAATTCAGAAAATACTTTTTATGATTTGAATTTCTTCAAAAGAAAAAGGTTTAAGATTTTAACCAATGGTCAATGGTATTGAACCTTAAACCTTATCTACGAAAAAGTAATTTCTATTTTTTATAAATTAATACCTCCCGCCACTTCAATACGCTGTCCGTTAACCCATCTTGCTTCGTCAGTACAAAGAAAAGCAACAACATTTCCAATGTCATCCGCTTGCCCCACACGGCCGAGGGCAGTTTGGGTAGAGAGAAAAGTTTTCATCTGCGGATTGTTGCGAATGGCTGCACTGTTAAAATCTGTTTCGACTGGACCAGGTGCTACTACATTGGCACGAATGCCACGAGCGCCAAATTCCTTTGCAATATTTCGGGTGAATACTTCAATGGCCCCTTTCATGGACGAGTATACTGAGTATCCCGGAACGCAAAAGCGAGTGGTGCCGGACGAAATATTCACAATGCCGCCACCGTCATTCATCATCGCTAGGGACTTTTGTGTAAGAAAATAAACACCTTTAAAGTGAATGTTCATCAGGTTGTCGAAGACCTCTTCTGTTACCTGAGCAATCGGTATGGTTGCACCAATTCCCGCATTGTTAATCAGGTAATCAAACTGATTTGTATTCCATGTTGATTGAAGGGCAACGGTAAGTTGAATGATAAACGAGTCGAGCGATTTAATATCCGACATATCCAAAAACAAGGATACTGCTTTTTGTCCCTTCTTTCTGATTTCATCGGCTACCTTTTCTGCTTCAATTTGATTGGTCTTGTAGGTAAGCACTACATCGATTCCTTTATTGGCGAGTGCAAGGGCCATATCTTTTCCAAGCCCACGGCTACCACCGGTTACTAATGCAATTTTGTTTTTCATAGTGTGAATTTAGTTATGCAAAGGTGTGAGGATTGGCCACTAAAAAATGGTCTTCACTTCAGAAAAAATGGTCTTCACTTCAGATTTTTACAGACTCTGACGGAATTGTTTGGGCGTGATGCCTTCAAAACGTTTGAAGAATTTGGTAAAATTGGACGGATCATAAAATAAATGTCGGGCAATATCAGCGATGGAATTGGAGGTACTCTGCAACATCTCCTTAGCGAGGGCAACAAGTCTTCGTTCATATACATCACAAGGCGATCGCTCCATTACTTCATTGATGGTATTGCTGAGATGGGTAGGGTGGATGTGAAGCAAATCGGCAAAGTCTTTTATTTCAAAAGTCTTTTCTGCATCTCCATTCTTTAGGTCGTTGATGTGCACATCAAGTTGATGGAGATATTCCTTCACAATTTCCTTTTTTCTGAATGAAGTTTCAGGAGTGTTTGCATAAGTACTGGACTATTGTATTTCATTGTTTTAATTAACTGCTCCGGATGTGAAAAGGTTCAAGGCAATACTTTCAAATCGGTTCAGGTCCTGCCCGTTTTTAAGAAGAGGACGGCTTAATAGGCAGGTATAGTTACAATAAATTCTGAGCCCTTATACAAAGTACTTTTCACATGAATGAGTCCACCCATTTTTTGCAGGCCTTTCTCTGCAAGATGAAGACCAAGTCCGCTGCCAACGGATTGCTCGCTGAAGCGCGTGTAGGGTTTAAATATTTCTGTCCAATACATTTTGTCTATTCCAATTCCGTTGTCGGTAATATGAATGGAGATCATATTTTCTATTTGTTGTATTTCAACGCCAACTTTTGGTCTTGCTGAAACAGAAAAGATGCAAGCGTTCTCCAAAAGGTTGATAAAAATAATATTCAGTAATTTTGTATTTGATTCTATTGCGCTATTCACATTGCTTTTAAATTCGAATTGAATTTTAGGATACATCCGTTGTGTTGTGAAAATGAGACCTTTCAGATAGTCGCTTAGGTCGATTGTTTCGCTGTCTATTATCTTGTCGAGTTCGTATGCCATTTGAAGCTTGCGCAACATTTTGTCCATGGCCAGTGCAGTATCCTCAATTTTTTGTTGAATTTCACGAAGCTCATCTTCTCCCTTTACAAGATTGGTGAGTTGTGTAAGTCCGATGATGCTGAGTATGGGTCTTCTCACATCGTGTGACGATCGGTATAGATAGGTGTCTAATTCTTGGTTGATCTTCATTAGCTCCACCGTTCGGGTCTTCACTTTACTCTCCAACTGACCGTTCAACTCATTTAGTTTTTTATAATTTTTATTAATGGTATTCAATAGTATCGCCAACAGTATGGAAATAATAATGATGGCTACAATTGAAATTTGCCATACTTTGAGTTCCTGATTTTTTAATTCATTTTCTGCTTTCAACAAACTGAAATCGGCAAGTTGTTTTTTGAATTGATTATTGTTTTGCACTTGAAGAAGTTGAGCGCTGATTGGATTGCCTCCTTGAATGGAATCGCGCAGAGCAATATATTTTTTAGTATAGGCATGTGCCTGCTCATAATCTCCTTCCACTTCGTGCCATGTTGAAACACTTTGATAATAGGCTGCTTGTATATGAGGTTTTTTTTCACGCTTTATCAAAATCCATGCGCTATCGTATACTTGCTTAGCTTTATCAAGATTACTTACGTGTACTTCTATTTCGGCTAAGGAAATTAATGCTGCTGCCGCTGCTGCATACTCGCGATGATTTAAACAAGCCGTAAGTTTTTGTTTTAATTTTTTAACGGCTATTTGAGTATGTCCTTTCTCAATATCTATTTTGGCACTGTTTCCGGTCACCAATCCAATCCACAGTTTGTTATTGGAGGAAATTGCATATTGACTGGCGAGATTAAAATATTTAGCAGCGCTGTCAAGTTTGTGTAGATGAAAATTGGCCAGTCCTAATGTATTGTAAGTATTAATCGAATTGATAGAATCTAGTTTACCGAGCTTTTTATTTCGGCTGAAAAAATCAAAAGCCTGAAGGCCATCCTTAATGGCCAGTTCATAGTTCCCGCTATTATATTGAAGATTACACGTGCTTAAAAAACAAGAAGCTGCTTCGGGGAATCGTTCAAGCTTGGTGTAAATGTCAGCCGCCTGATATAGATCCGTTGCGGCCGCCAGAGAATTATTCAAATTTGAATTGATAGATGCTCTCAGATCAAAAAGTTTAGCCTGCTCTAACAAGTAATGGTACTCTTCGGTCAAGGGTAGCGCATCATTGATGTAAGGAATGGCTTCCGTCAGAAAACCATTCAGCATCAGAACCCGTGCAGTGCCAAAGGCTTGCCAAATTTTAACAGTCGTATTTTCTTGTGATAGTCCTAAGGTATTCTTTTGAGACCATAAAAGAATAGAATCAATACTGCTCGACTTGTATTTCTCCAACGACTTTTCGAAGTATGAGAACGCCACTGCATTTTCGGGCGATACTATTGTGTTACTTTTTTCTTTGCAGGAAAAGAGAACGATGGCAATAATAACAACTGATCGAAGATTCAAAGTGGAAAATATTTAGGCGAAGCAAGTTACAAAAAAAATGTATTGAGCTTCGATCACAAAAAAATAGTCCTGAAATAGAGATTGAATGTCACTCTATTCAGGGCTATTTGTTTCTCTAGAAAACGGATGAGTTAATTAAAAGTGTGCTCTGTAAGGACACCAGCCGTTGTAATGGTATAGTCTTCATCACAGGTGCCATCACTATAATCGATAACAGAGGTAACACCAGCAGTTGTTACTTCAACCGTCCCGCTTACGGGAACAAACGAATGTCTTCCGAAGCAACCGCGTTTGAAAACGATTTCGCTAGTGATGGTTGCTTTGAACTCGGCACCAGAACGAGTAATACCTTTAAGTGCTCCGGTCAATTTCATGGTCTTGCCTTTGCAATGACGACTTCCAAATTTCTCGTAAGCATAAGCGAGTGTTCCGTCCCAGCTAAAAGAGGTTCCATCTGCGTAAGTAATTTTGGCATCCCAAGCATCAACCGTTGTAGGCTGCCCGGAAGCAGATTTGATTACAAATGTACCATCAAGTTGGGTTGCGTCTTTATAGAAAGCTTCGAAAGAAATGGTTTCTGCAGAAGTGAAGGGTAATACAGGATAATGTGACGACCAATTTTGTCTCTACAACACTTATTGAAGGTGTTTCCTGGTTGATTTTTGGAAGAAACGAATTTTAACCTATATTGGATTATTCATACTTAAGTTATCATGAAAAAAACAATATTATTCTTCATCTTATTCACCTCCCTTGCTGGTGTCGCTCAAGCTCAAACCACCAGCCAGGATCCAACTATTGTAAAGGAAAAAATCTCCCCTCATTTTGAACGGTATGTGCTGTATGTTTTCAAGTCAGAAGATCAGTATGAAGAAGTGCTGATTTCAAACCGAGATGATATTAATAAGCTGATAGATTCAAACGATATTGAGTCCATAGATGTATTCAAGGGAGAAAGTGCGACACAAGCATACGGATCAAAAGCAGAGAATGGAGCCGTTGTTCTTCATTTCAAGAAAGGAAAGTTTACGAGACTGAAAAAAGATTCGAATCATCGATTTATTGATGGGAATTAATTCTGAGATCAATACTCTATTATTGAAAAACTAAAAAGGTCGTTGCAAATGCAACGACCTTTTTGCTTATGTGTTCTTTTTAAACCCGATATACTCTTTGCAATAATTCAATACGATTGAATAACCCTTTAACACTTCCATTCCGATAGAAGCATAGTTATGCCATGGTGATTGAATAATTCCTAGAGGAAGTGAGACGATTATAAAACCCTCCATCTCCAGTCGTTTTGCTTTCGTTTTAAATCCATTAATCTTTCCATTAAATCCCTGCCCCAGCTCCTCGAGATTGTTATTGTTGTATTCATTAAACTGTTCCTCATCCGTTGTCTTTAGCAATAGACCCAATGAAGATCCTGTATCAATCATCAGACTATAAGCGAAAATATTTTTGTCAATCGCAATGCGGGATTGAAGAATAGGTCTGGAGTCTTCAATGCGAATAGGTACGTGCTGATAGGTGGAAGCTAAGGTGGATGAGAAGGCAGGTCTGAAGGTGATTAACTTTTCCTTTGGATTTAGTTCTACTTCAAATTTGATGAAGATATCGTAGCCAATGACGCCATCTATTTTAAAAGTTCCTGCAAAAACATTTCGCTCCGGCACAACCACTACGGGAATTTTCATTCCACTCACTTTATCGATGGAGATTTTGTTGTTTAACGACAAGCTTCCAAATACCGGTTTTCCAGAACCCAGTCCTGAGAACTGTACTTTTTTCTCAGAATCGATCGTGAATAATTCCTGAAAGCGTTTACCAAAAAGAACAAGGTTCCGACAACCTGTGTCGAGGATAAGATTCACATAAATGGTGTCGTTAATAGTGACAGGAAGAATAATGAGGTTGTGATAAGTTTTATAGTGAAGCGTAACCTCTTTTAAATTATCAGGCATAAAGAAACCTGCATCTGGAATAACAGCTTCAACGCGCAAGGGAATGTAAAACACAACCACACAGAGTGCGTGGGCTAAAAAAATTCGTAAGATATTCATGGTAGGAGGGGTTTGACAGGAAAACTACCTCTCCTTTAACTAGAGCGAAACACGCGCATTGCTTGATTTTTTTCGGTATTCATTTATCCCCTCTTGCCTACTGAGGGGCAGGGTTTCACACGAAATCGGTAATTGTATCGGTAATTAACGCCTCTGTTATTACCTTAAGAAGGGTGAAACAGCGGATTAATAATTTTCTTCCCAATTCCATTGTCTTGATGTGTAAATCACACACTTGGATTTTTTTTTAACGCACATAAAACATGAGTTGAAACGACTGATAATTCTTTATTTTCGGCCTGTAAAAAATTAACCAGATGAATTACTCCAAACAAATTATTCCATTTCTCTTCACTCTATTTATTGCCAGTGCAGGAATCGTGTTCACATCGTGCAACTCTTCAAAGCCAGCATCACCAGAAGCAAGTGAGGCGTTGCAAAGTGTAATTCCAAAACCATCTTCTGTTGAAGCAACCGGAAACACCTTTACATTAACAGAAGCAACAGGTATTTATGTTGATGCAGGATCAGAAGAAATTAAAAATATTGCACAGTACTTATCCGATAAGCTTAAACCTTCAACCGGTTTTGCACTGTCTGTTTCAAATGCAGAATCAAATGGTCAGCGTGCGAAAGGTAACATCTATTTAACCACAACAGGTGTGGAGGATTCGTTGGGCGATGAAGGGTATACCTTAACCGTTTCTGATGAATCGATAACACTAGCAGCGAACAAGCCTGCGGGATTATTTCGGGGTGTACAAACCATTCGTCAACTTCTTCCTGCTAAAGTTGAAATGAATGAGAAGCAGGAAGGCCCCTGGGAAATGGCCACTGCTACCATTCGCGATGTTCCATCTTATTCTTATCGTGGATCGATGCTGGATGTTGGTCGTCACTTTTTCGGTGTAGAAGATGTGAAGCGTTACATTGATATGATTAGTTATTATAAAATGAATTTCTTGCACCTCGGCCTTACAAACGATCAAGGCTGGCGCATTGAAATAAAATCGTGGCCCAATCTGGCGAAGCATGGAGGAAGCACACAAGTGGGTGGTGGCAAAGGAGGATATTATACACAGGATCAATACAAAGAAATTGTAGCCTATGCACAAAGTCGTTACATCACCGTTGTTCCTGAAATTGACATGCCAGGCCACACCAATGCAGCGCTGGCTTCTTATGGTGAACTGAATGGAGGAACGATTGTGCCAACGGAAGGACGCATCGAACTGAACCGCAAAGAGCAAATCCTTAACGGTAAGTCGAAACCAACGGAGTTATATACTGGAATTGAAGTTGGCTTCAGCACTTTGCGTGTTGAAAAGGAAGAGACTTTCAAATTTATAAATGATGTTATTCGTGAACTGTCTGAGATTACACCTGGTCCATACATTCATATAGGTGGTGATGAGTCGCATGCTACTAAAAAAGAGGACTACATTGTTTTTGTAAAAAAATTCCGCGAGATCGTGCAAGCCAATAAAAAAATTATGATTGGTTGGGAGGAAATTGCACAAGGTGATATTGGTGAAGATGTGATTGCCCAATTTTGGACTTCACCTAAATACGGAGAATTGGCTGCGGAGAAGGGAAGCAAGTTGATTATGTCTCCTTCGAAGAAAACCTACATGGATATGCAATATGACAGCACCACGAAATTGGGATTGCATTGGGCTGCCTACATCGAAGTAGATAGCGCGTACAGTTGGGATCCAACCGACTATCTGAATGGAGTTTCAAAAGAAAATATTTTAGGCATTGAAGCACCGCTATGGACTGAAACGATTGTTACCATGAACGACATTGAATACATGATCTTCCCACGCCTGTCAGGTTACGCTGAAATTGGTTGGTCAGTAAATCCAAAAAAGAGTTGGGACGAATATAAAGTTCGCCTTGCCACTCATGGACCACGTTGGAAGGCAATGGATATTGATTATTACAAATCGAAATTAGTTCAGTGGAAGGAGTAAAAGCTTAGAATCTTCAAGGCTTAGAATCATAAAAACAGTCGCCTGGTCACACAATGTGATCAGGCGACTGTTTTTATTTAGAGCGTATGTGCTGTATTAATGTTTATGTTTAGTAGCCTCATCAAACGTCATCATATCATAATCCTGTGTTGTTTTCATTTTATGTATTCGTCTGATTACGGTTATCAAAGTGATACTAAACTGAAATAGGAAACCGATATTAAAGACAAGCTCATCGAGCTCGAACATACCCTGATAGGCGAGGATTACATATCCAAATATACCAACACCCAATAAGGCGGTGATCAAAAGAGATCCAGCTCCCTCGCGACTTTCTGTATATGCCTTTATGATGATTACTAAAATGGATACTAAAAGTATTGTGCTAAGGCCAAGGTATAATTGTACGTAAGCTGTAAAAATAAGAGGAGGAGCAATTACAGTGAATAAAGTGAAACATACGCTGGCGACAATGAAGAACAAACGAAACGCTGAGTTTACATCTCGCGGAAAAAGACTGCCAACAAGCAACGATCCGAAAAGTGTGGAAAGATATAAGCTAATGTACTCTATGCGCACACAGAGATACCAGTTAATATCCGGAAACCATTGCACGATCTGGTAATGATTTGAGAAAGCAGAACGAAGCATCCATGACAAGCAAAGTAGAATGTAAAGTATCAGAGATAGGTTTCGTTCCCTAAGAAAATACAAGCCGGCAGCAATCGAAAGTAAACCAAGCCCTAAAAGCATTACCGTATCGGATGTTTCAATTTTGCTTTTGCGCTGCAGAAGTACATCTGCTTTTCCAAGGAGAATCGGTTTGCTTATTCCTGTACGATGGTGATAGAAATTGGAAAGATGAACAATAATTTCAAGCGTATCGCTCTCTGATTTAAATACATAGGTCTCTGGCTTCCACTGAGGTTTTGCTTCAGTTTTTGTTTTACCCACCACACCATTTTGCCCCAGCTTCTGTCCGTTTACCCAAAGGTCATACGAACAGTAAACATCGGGCATACTTATCGCTAAGGCGGATGAATCAATTTTCGGAAGCATGACCTTAACCCGATAGGTTGCAGACTGAATGTAAGGAATATCCGTTTCTTCAGTCCACCAGAATGGAACTTCAATAAATGACTTGGTTGGTTTGCTATCCATTTCAGATGAACCAATGAGTTCGTTCGGATAGAATTCCCAATTCCCATTTAAAGCGTAAGGACGATGAATTATTTCTTCATCATTCAAAATAACCATACCATCCTGAGGAGAATTCCTTTCAGAATCTTCAGTATTGGAAGAGGTAGCCATCACAGCAAACAATAAGAATAAATAGCGGCTAAGCACGTGCGTAATGTTTAGAACCAACACATGAGCTATACACTTACGGTGCCGCGATTTGTATTTTTTATCAGATCATCGAAATATGACGAAATTCACTTTTATTAAGAGTATGAAACAATAACAGTACTAATTTTGTGTTCATTTTGGGAAGCTAAATTCCCAATTATGGTTAACTTCATGCGTACTTTTTTTCAGGAATGAATGCTTTACCTTTTAAATCAGAAATAATCACAACCATCCCATGCATCGTTTTATGCATTAACATCCTTACTATATTTAGCTATGAAAAAATTAACCCCGACACTTCTTGTTGTCATTGGAACTTTCTTAACCCTTCTATCCACTGCTCAAGACAGCAAGAATCGACTTCAACCCGGCCGCATGTACAATGCCGGTGAAACACTATTTGCCCCACGCTTTGGATTTAAAGCTAAAGTACCGGAGGGATGGCAAGGGGTATTGCCACGCGAAACAGAAGTTTTTATGCTAACCACCGCAAATACTTCTATATACGGAGAGGTTTATGTATTTGGTAAAGAACAAGGCGATCTTAAAGCAATGCGCCAGTCGTGGTTACAGGGTTTTGATTTAACCGAAACCATGCGATTGAAAGCATCTGATCCCACGCTAACAGAAGGTACGTTATCCTCTGAGGTTGTTGCAGTCGGAGAAAAGATTAATGAAGGATACAGAGCATTTGCTATAGCACGTTGTAATCCGAGCGGACCGTGTGTCACCTTGCTCGCTCTGATGCCAAAGCAATTCTATGATGATATTTCAAAAGTAGCCATTCAGTTTATGGAGGAGAGTTCATTTGAGCCACCTTCAAATGTATCGCCTTATGCTAATTTTAACTGGAAGGATTTTTTATCCAACAAAGAATTTTTCGCTTACGCCTATGTAGAAGGTGCATCGAAAGACAATCGAGTTCAGCTCTGCGCTGATGGTTCTTTCACCGCCAACATTGATAAAAAGGGTTGGTTGAAAAATGAGAACCCACAGTACAATGGTCGCAGTTCCGGACAATGGACTGTGGATGGTGTTGGCGAGCAAACCGTATTGCATTTAACCTTCAAGAAAAAGGGATTACCACCATTTGATGTCACCTTAAATATTAAGGATGAAAAGATTTATGCGAATGGAGAACGGTATTTTGTGGGTGAGTCAAAAAAATGTAAATAGTTGTGTAGTATTGCGGCCTTTGATGTGATCAATATTTTTTAAAATCTTTTGCGCAATAAAAAACCAGTATGAAGAAAATTATTTTAATGAGCCTTGCTCTGTTCGGCATGTGTTCAGCCCAAGCTCAGGAATTGTATATGCCAAGGAATGTAAAGCAAGCCATAGAAAAAGGCACGAGATCCATGGATGGAAAGCCGGGAAAAAATTACTGGCAGAATTTTGCTCGTTACTCCATCACCATAACTGCTGCACCTCCTAACCGAATGATTAAAGGGACAGAAGATATTGTTTACATTAATAATAGTCCCGACACATTGAAGAATCCGATCATTCGAATTATTCTAAACAGCCACACACCGGGAGCGGCAAGGCAATTTCCAGCTTCCGAAAATTATTTAACTTCCGGAGTTCACATTGATCGCTATGCCGAGAATGACGTTGTAAAAAAATGGCAAGAGCAAGGGAAACAGACTGTGAATCGCGTTCGGCTTACAAAACCACTCGCGCCACACGACTCCGTTAAATTTTCATTCGATTGGCATTATGATGTTTCAATTGAAAGTGGTCGTGAAGGTGCGATTGATTCCACTACTTTTTTCCTGGCTTACTTTTACCCGCGCGTTTCGGTTATCGATGATTACAATGGATGGGATCGCACCATGTTTGTAGAGGCACAGGAATTTTATAATGACTTTAATGATTATACATTCAACGTAACTGTACCCAAGAATTTTATTGTATGGGCGACTGGAGACTTGATCAATCCTACTGAAGTTTTACAACCAGCATATGTAAAGCTTTTGAACGAATCGATGTCAACGGATTCGGTTTTACACATTGCCACACAAAGTGACATTGATGCAAAGAAAGTTACAACTCAAAACGCAACAAATACCTGGAAGTGGAAAGCAAAATATGTTCCTGATGTTACCATTGCTATTAGCAATCGTTATGTATGGGATGCTGCAAGTGTTGTGGTTGATGAGAAGACCCATAGAAGAGCAAGTGTTCAGTCTGCGTTTGATAATGCATCAAAAGATTTTCACGATATGGTGAAGTATGGCCAGCACTCACTCAGTTGGTTATCCCTCAATTGGCCAGGCGTTCCATATCCTTACCAAAAGACAACCATTGTTCAGGGATATGCTGATATGGAATATCCGATGATGGTAAATGATAATACACAGGAGGATCCAAACTTTGCACGCTTTGTGGCAGAACATGAAATTGCACATACCTGGTTTCCATTTTACATGGGTATAAACGAAACCCGTTTTGGATTTATGGATGAAGGCTGGGCAACAACTTTTGAATATTTAATTGGAACAGCCGATTTAGGAAAAGATTATGCTGATAATTTATTTAAACAGTTTAGGGTTAACTACTGGATTAATGATCCATCTTCAGAACAAGACATTCCGATTATCACACCTTCCAATATTTTGAGTGGAGCGGCATTGGGAAATAACGAGTATGGAAAAGCAGCTTTGGGTTATCTTGCTGTGAAAGATATGTTAGGCGATGCTGCTTTTAAAAAGTGTTTGCATGAATTTATAAATCGCTGGAACGGAAAACATCCGATGCCGTGGGATATGTTCTATACCTTTAACGATACTTCAGGACAAAATTTGAATTGGTTTTGGAGCAACTGGTTCTTCAGCAATAATTACATCGATCTCGCTGTAAAGGAGGTAAAGGGTACAACTATTACCATTGAAAATATTGGAGGATATGTAGCGCCATTCGATATAGCCATA
>JANODK010000208.1:0-6333 GCA_031412655.1 Chryseolinea sp. | reverse complement strand
GAAGGAAATGCAGTGGACGAATTAATTATTGGATTAGTATTATCTCCCTCATTTTTTAACAGATAAAGATTCGTGCATGACGATTCCGAAAATAAGACATCCATATCGGCATCTCCATCCGTGTCCATAACCAACAAACTTTTTCCTCCTGCGTGTTTTGTGCGACCACCATTCGGAGGACAATCTGCATTGTTAAATGCAAACTCACCACAGATGCATTCTGAAAAACCACCCCATGCCTGGGTTTGGCGTTCGAAGTCAAGGGAATCACAAGTGCCGTAGCGCTCCTTACTGAAATTTTGATGAAACTCCATGGTCTTCCCCTGATATTGCATACTGAAAATATCCAGATCACCATCACCATCTGCATCCACAATAGAAGGTAGGTCGTCATATTGAAGTTGCAGATTTACTTTTCCGGAAAAGCCGAGGGTAAGGAGAGCTTCACTTTTTGGATTACCAGAACCAACATAAAACAGAAAGGGTTGCCATGAAAGATTTCCACCAGATGGTGTTGTGTTGGTATACACTTTCATCCCAAAAAGATCTCCTGTGAAAATGTCTTTTTTGCCATCACAATTAAAATCACGTAGCAGCAACCAGTTTGTTATTTCATCCGGGAAGAGCGTTTCATATTCGGGTGCATAACGGTATTGATTATTATCATTCACGAACGTGATCACCTTGTTTGCCATCCGGTCAAAAATAGCCAGGTCATCTTTATTATCTCCATTCAAGTCAATGGCATTGTATTGGGCCGCATTCAATCCTCCCGCCCATGCCATGTCCAGCGAATTCCCCTGAAGGTCTTTGACGGGCACAGTCTGATCGAGCACATAGGTAAACTGCGCTTGAAGGGCAATGGGAAATAGCAAGGTCAATAGCAATACAACTCTAGACATTCGAAATTATTTTCTTTCTACTTAACGTTAGATCAGGCATGCCTGTTATCTTGGCAAGATACTTTATAAGGTACTAATTACGAATTGCTAGGTACGAGTACTTACGATAAAGTTTTGAAATAAGGAAGCAAGGGACCTAAATCTGTTTTTGTAATCGGTTTTTTAGACTCTTAATTCGTACTTCGTAACTCGTAATTCGTACTTGGTTAGAAACAAGTCTTAAATTGCCATTCTGGTTTTATAAAATGGAAATAGAAAAGTTATATCAGCGTTACCTCGCCTCTGGAAAAATCTCAACCGATACCCGTAAGATCGAGCCGGGGTCTCTGTTCTTTGCTTTGAAGGGAGATAACTTTAACGCTAATGAGTTTGCTCTTGAAGCTTTAGAAAAAGGAGCAATGTATTCGATTGTTGACGAAGAACGTTTTGCTGTAAACGATAAGTGTATTTTAGTTGACGATGTGTTAACCACTTTACAAAAGTTAGCGCGCCATCATCGCGATCAATTCTCTTTTCCTTTTATTGGGTTAACGGGATCGAATGGCAAGACCACCAGTAAAGAATTGCTTCATGCAGTGTTGAGTAAAAAATTCAAGACATTAGCCACCAAAGGAAATTTGAATAATCACATTGGCGTTCCACTTACAATTTTGTCGATTGATAAAACGGTTGAAATGGCTGTCATTGAAATGGGCGCAAATCATCTTGGTGAGATTGGGTTATTATGTTCTATTGCAAACCCAACGCATGGATTCATTACCAACATAGGTAAAGCACACATTGGTACCTTTGGTGGGTTTGAAAATATTGTTCGAGGAAAATCAGAATTATATCAACACCTTCTTACCAATAGCGGAGTAGTCTTTATCAATTCGCAAAACGAGATTCTTGCCAATATGGCGAAGCGATTTAAGAATCCGATTTATTATCCTGCCGCTGGCGATTATTATCACTGTGAATTGATTGGAGCCGATCCATTTGTAAAAATAAAAGCGGAGAACGGAAATGTAATTGAAACTCAAATTATCGGGGGTTATAATTTTGAGAACATGGCGGCTGCATTGTGTATTGGAAAACATTTTGGAGTCGATGCAACTGCTGCCAATGCTGCCATCGCTGAATATGCTCCTGGCAATATGCGTTCTCAGGTGATGAAGAAAGGTAGCAATACAATTATTCTTGATGCCTACAATGCAAATCCAAGTTCCATGCAAGCTGCTATTGAAAATTTAGCGGGCATGCATGCCACTCATAAAGTGGCGATTGTTGGTGATATGTTTGAGTTAGAAGGTGAAGCTGAAAAGGAGCATCGAAATCTTGGCAGATTATTAAAGGAAAAAAAGATTGATCGTGTTTACCTCTGTGGTAAATTAGTCTCATCTGCAAAAGTTGAATTCCCGAATGCATTATATTTTGAAAGCAAGACATTATTAATTGAAGAATTGAAAAGAAGTCCACTAAGCAATTCAACTATTTTAGTGAAGGCTTCGCGTGGCATCGGATTGGAGACGATACTGGATTATTTAGGATAAAATAAAATTACCTCTCATGAATTTTGAACTCATTCTCAAATTTTTAAAAGACATTGGTAAAAACAACGACCGTGAATGGTTTGAAAAAAACAAATCAAAATACCTTGCCGCCAAAGATAGCTTCGATGAATTTGTTATTCCGTTATTAGAAGAGCTCATTAAGTTTGACAGCTCTCTACTAGGTCTCAATCCAAAAAAATTAACCTTTCGCATTTATCGCGATGTGCGTTTCAGCAAAGACAAACGTCCGTATAAAACAAATTTTGGCGCTTCGTTTTCTCCTGCGGGAAAAGGTATGGGTAAGCCGGGTTATTATTTACATATCGAACCGGGCAATAAAAGTTTTGTTGCTGGTGGACTTTTTATGCCAGAGCCTGAAAATCTCGCGAAGGTTAGACAAGAGATTGATTACAATGGAGACAAGCTTGCCAAGATTATTAACGATAAAAAATTTAAGAAGAACTTTCCCGACTTTTGGGATGAAGATAAATTGAAAAGAGCACCGAAGGGTTTTGAAGAGGATAGCAAATACATTGAATGGTTGAAGCTAAAGAGTTTCATCATGACGCGCCCTCTTTCAGATGTAGAAGTGAAGGATAGAAAATTTGTGAAAATCATAACAGATTCCTGTAAAACATTGAAACCATTAAATAATTTTCTAACCGAAGCACTTCATTAATTTCAATCATGTTGTTAATCCTCGCCATATTAAATGTTGTAATTTTTGCGATGCTAAGTGGCCTTCATTTCTACTGGCTGATGGGCGGAAAGTGGGGGCTTGCTTTTTCGGTGCCGTCCAATCCATCAACGCAAGATTTTTTTTTCAAACCTTCCGCAGTGGCTACTGTTGTAGTGGCGGTTGGCCTGCTACTATTTGCAATAATTACATTGGGTAATGTAGTGGTTCTCCCATTTGGAATTGATCAACGTTATTTTCAATACGGAGATATGTTCATCAGCATCATCTTTCTGATGCGAGCGATTGGTGATTTTAAATATATTGGATTCTTTAAACGAATTCGTGAGACATCTTTCGCAAAAATGGATTCTAAGTTTTATGCACCACTTTGTTTGTTCATTTCCACCATCGGCTTTTTAATCTTCTTTCTTACAACTCGTTCGTTGTAAACTGTCCTTCGTTCCGTATCTAAAGACTTTTCCACAAGTACAAAGTGGCATATGCTTCCCATCCTTTATAGCGCTTGAAAATTTTCTTCACACGATCAAGACTTGGCTTAGCTTTTAATCCCATTTGATTTTTGATTGCATTGTGAACGCCAACATCTTCCAAAGGAAAAGCATCCGGATATCGAAAGGTTTTCATCAGTGCATAGTTGGCCGTCCAATTCCCTACACCTTTAATCTTCATTAACTTTTCTTTTGCGTCAGTTAATGACAAGCCTCTTAGTTTTTCTTTTGAAACTTCTCCATTCATAAAAGCTTGAGCGATAAGTACAACGTATTTACTTTTTTGTCGAGAGAATTGAAGAGGTAATAAATCATCATCGGTAAGTCCCGCAACCACTTCCGGCTTTGGAAATACATAATACTTTTGATTTTTATATTCCTGACTTTCTCCAAACTGTTCAACAAATCGTTGCTTGAGAGTGTAAGCAAAAGCCAGATGGATTTGCTGCCCTAATACTGCCCACACCAGCGATTCAAATAAATCAGGTTGGCCAACAATGCGATAGCCATGAAACTTTTTAACTAATGGAGCAAGTAGTTCATCTTTTTTAGCCATGGTATAAAAGGGCTTCAAATTCGTATCCAGATCAAACCATTCTCTAATGTATTCAACCACACCAGTTTTTAATGCAGCATTTGGCTTCGTGCTTAGAAACTTGATTAGTAAATCTTTTTCTTCCTGATGAATGGAGATGAGTACTTGTGAATTGTCAATATGAAGCGCTTTGAAAACTTTATCACCCTCTAAGGTATGCAGCAGTTCGCGGGGAGACCGCTTCAAAAAAGTAAGTGCCAGATCGAAACTAAATTCCCCTGGCATGGGCAGACGAACTAAGCTCATTTATATTGACACAAAGTGTTGTCTGCTTTTTTATAATAAGATTTGTAGTTCATTGCATTGGGATCCATACATCCTTTTAGATTCAGCAATTCTATTTTACGGAATTGGATAGGATGACTTTCAGCTTGTAGAGCAATATAACCTTCGCTTAGTCGTGTTCCTTGTTTTTGCATCCACTGAACTGAATCAGCAACATCTTCCTTTGTCCAGTTCATAAATCGGTTCGTCAACTTGCGATCTACGGTTGGGTGTTCGTACGTTAACACGGTATCATCTTCAATGACGTGATGAATAATAGAATCACCAAACACAATGACTTCTGCGTTTACCCATACGTCATCATCATAATATTTAGAATCAGAATCCAGACAATGCACATCTACTAATTTTCCATTTTGCTCAAACTCTGTTCCGGGTGTACATAAATTTCCAGTGTGACTTTGTCTGGCTGAATCAGTGGCTAGAAATTGCATTTCAAGTGAAACCGGAAATAATTGATGCAACACCAACGATTTTGCCGATTGTGAATGAACCATAATGCCACTGTTCAGTCGCGCGTAGTCGGGGCCGCCCTTCAGTTGCTCACCATAAAATCGATATTGAAGTCGGACTCTATAATATGAGTAAGGTTGATTATAGTACAAGTGCCCAAACTCATTGGTGAACGTATCATAGTCGTTGTATAAAACACTCAGTATACTATCATTCACCTGAAAGGTATTTTTGAAATTTTCGTTCACAGCATATCCAGCGATTTTAATATCCCATCCACTTAAATCTTTTTGATTGAATAAAGATATCCAATCTTCGGTATCAACAGCCGATTCTTTTGGAGATGAACACGATATAGTGAACAAGAGAAATGCATACGCCAGAATAGTATTCCGTTTCATAAAGATTAATTTAATAGGGTGAAGGTAATGCACCTCAATCATATATTCTTATTCAAATGAACGAATAGCAAGTTTCGGGTTGAGTTCAAGTTAATAGGTTGTCATTTTTGAGAAAGAAATGAATGATGATATGGACAATTTAAATTGGAATGAACAGTATGAAGCGCTAAACGAAAAGGGTTATTCCATTCTTCCGGATTTACTATCAAAGGATGAATGTGAGAATCTTGTGGGTATGTACGGTGATAGTTCTAAGTATCGGAGTATAATTAATATGCAGCGATATCGATTTGGCAAAGGGGAATACAAATACTTTAATTATCCCCTGCCTTCAATAATTCAATCGATCAGAGAAAATATGTACCAGGGATTGGCGCCACTTGCCAACGAGTGGATGCAAAAACTTTCTATTGATATTCAGTATCCAACTTCTCATGCTGATTTTGTTGCTGAGTGTCATAGCAAAAATCAAAATAGACCAACACCGCTCATTCTTCAATATGAGCCTGGTGGATTTAATACCTTGCATCAGGATTTATATGGTGAAGTTTATTTTCCGTTTCAAGTTGTTGTTGTTCTCACACAAGATGGGCGCGATCATACGGGTGGGGAGTTGGTATTAACAGAACAAATACCAAGAGCGCAATCAAAAGCAGAAATAATTCGTCCGAAGCAAGGTGATGGAATTGTCATCACTACTAACTTCCGACCAATGAAAGGTACACGTGGTTATTATCGTAGTAATATGAAGCATGGTGTGAGCGAAGTGAAATCAGGTAGGCGATATGCTTTGGGAATAATTTTTCATGATGCGGCTTAGTATCTGAGTTAAATGCTTATCGTCATTGCGATCCCGTCTCGGGAGAAGCAATCCCAAGGGTACGAAGTGCGCATTTCATAGCTTGGGGATTGCTTCGTCAGCATGTCCCGTCCCGATAGCTATCGGGAGCGGGACGCTTCCTCGCAATGACGTTAAC
>JANODK010000207.1:0-11924 GCA_031412655.1 Chryseolinea sp. | reverse complement strand
CATTTATGTCTTGGGAAATGAATGGCAAAAATATTTGGCTTTAGCCAAAATTACATTGGGCTAAAGCCCCTTTGGTTTATTTTTATTTGTTCCCCGACATAAATGTCGGGGCTATTTTTCTAATGCATAATATGGGTTTAACACGCTCAGTTTTCATTAGCCCAATAGTTTTTCTTATCCCTGACAGAATCTATCGGATTAGAAACAGTTTATCGAATCGAGCACTCCCCCCCCATCTAATCACGTTCATCGCAGACGCGCGAAAGGTAAACTGCATTTCATAGTCAAAGAGCAGGCGCGCGTTTAAAATCACAAAAGGCAAATCCGCCAGTGGCGGATTTGCCTTTTGTGATTTATTAAGCTCATCAGTACAATCCTGCTTTTGGCAGGATTGTACTGATGAGCTTTCTCTTGCGCGGACTGCACTTTCAATAGAGGCACAATTAATTTCCCGCGCAGTAGTACGAACCGACCTCCGTGCGATGCCTCTCTATTCTTTACCGCTAACTAATTAGTTTTATTTCTACATAGCCAACAAAAAAGCCCCGGATTTTTCAAACGGGGCTTCTAGTATGATATTCAATCAATAACTAATATCTGTAGTACTCTGGCTTATATGGACCTTGTGGTTCAACACCAATATACTTGGCCTGATCGGCAGTTAATACCTCCAAGTCAACACCAATTTTCTTCAGGTGCAAGCGAGCCACTTTTTCATCCAAATGCTTTGGCAGCATGTATACTTTGTTCTCATACTTGTCAGTGTTAGTCCAAAGCTCAAGCTGTGCAATGGTTTGGTTTGTGAAGGAATTTGACATTACAAACGAAGGGTGCCCAGTAGCACAACCTAAGTTAACCAAACGACCTTCAGCCAAAAGAATCACTTGACGGCCACTGTTCAATGTATAAAGATCAACCTGTGGTTTTACTTCATCTTTCTTCGCATTCTTATTCAACCACGCTACATCAATTTCATTATCGAAGTGACCGATGTTACATACAATCGTCTTATCCTTCATTGACTCGAAATGCTTACCTAATACAATTCCGAAGTTACCGGTTGCCGTTACTACGATGTCTGCCTCTTTAACAGCATCTTCCATCTTCTTCACTGCGAAGCCATCCATAGCTGCTTGCAACGCACAGATCGGATCGATTTCTGTAACGATAACTCGGGCACCCGCTCCACGCAACGAAGCAGCAGAACCTTTTCCTACGTCACCGTATCCCGCAACAACCGCTACCTTACCAGCCATCATTACATCGGTTGCTCTGCGGATAGCGTCAACCAATGATTCTTTACAACCGTACTTATTATCAAACTTCGATTTTGTAACTGAATCGTTGATGTTGATTGCAGGCAATGGAAGTTTACCATTGTGCATGCGCTCAATCAAGCGATGAACACCTGTTGTTGTTTCTTCAGAGATTCCACGGATACCAGAAACCAATTCAGGGAAACGGTCTAATACCATGTTGGTTAAATCACCACCATCATCCAAAATCATGTTCAAAGGCTTGCCATCCGCGAAAGCGTAAAGAGTCTGTTCAATACACCAGTCGAACTCCTGCTCGTTCATACCTTTCCATGCGAAAACTGGAATCCCAGCAGCAGCAATGGCAGCAGCAGCATGGTCTTGTGTGGAGAATATATTACAGGATGACCAACTTACCTGCGCACCAAGTTCAACTAATGTTTCAATCAATACGGCAGTTTGAATAGTCATGTGAAGACATCCCGCAACACGGGCATCCTTCAATGGTTTTTGCTTGCCAAATTCTTCACGAAGTGCCATTAAACCGGGCATTTCGGCCTCTGCCAATGTAATTTCTTTACGGCCCCAGGCTGCCAGAGAAAGGTCTTTAACCTTGTAACTGAGTTTTGTATCAACTGTCATGTTTTTGTTTGTTTTCGTAATTGAGAACACAAAAATAAAACAAAGGTTATTAATTAACTATAAGGGCTTGAGATTGAGGAGAGTATTTACCAGTTCAGGATCAAATAGGGTTTATAATGCCTTTTACTCATGATTAAGAGTAGGCAATAGGCAAGCAACAGTAAGCAATTGCCTATTGTACTTTGCTTACTGCCTACTATCCCTGCCATCTTAAATTAATAGAATCGGCAGAACTATTTGGCCCTTAATTCCTGTTAGGTTTGAAAATTTAGTGATGAAGCCAAAAATTAAGATTGACGTGGTATCGGATGTGGTTTGCCCTTGGTGCTATATCGGGAAGCGGAGATTGGAAAAAGCGGTAGGCGAACTTTCTGACAATTACGATTTCGATATTGAATATCATCCTTTTGAACTTAACCCCACAACACCCGAAAGCGGGTTTAATCAACGGGAATACCTCACCAAAAAATTTGGGGGTGAAGATCGTTATGCGGAAATAACCGATCGTGTTACAGGAGTTGCTGCTGAAGAAGGGTTGACTTTTGATTTTTCAAAACAGCCTATCTCACCGAATACAAGAAAGGCTCATAGCCTCATTCAATTCGCTCGTGGAGAAGGTAAGCAACTTGCTGTGAAAGAAGCGTTCATGAAGGCATACTTTACAGATGGTGTTGATCTCTCTAAAAATGAAAATCTGATAAACGTTGCTGTGCAGGCAGGACTTGATGCTGAAAAAGTTGAAAAGGTATTAGCCGATGAGAATGCACCCATACAGGTTGCCCTTGCAGAGCAAGAACTTTCAAAGCTGGGTATTAGTGGTGTGCCCTTCTACATCATTAATAATAAGTATGGTATTTCGGGTGCGCAATCACCAGAGACTTTTATGAAAGCGTTTCAGGAAATCGGACAGGAGAAATAACTAGATATTAGACTTTGGATTTTAGTAATTAGATGATAGTCGCTAAACGATTAACACCTAACCATTAACTCCTCACTTCTTCTTTTTCCCCTTCGTTGGTTGTGGTTTGGGTTTGTACAAGTCCTCTTGTTTGATGACCGATGTCCATATACTGGTTTTACCATTATCCATTCTTGTCCAGATGGGAGTGATAATTCCTTTGTGAGCATAGATGTTGGTGAAGTCACCAAAAAAAATGGTATCGGTTGGGGTGAAGGGTGTTTCACTGATCTTCACATTTTTGAAAGATGAACCACCATCAATCGAATACGACAGATATACATCCGTTTGATTGTCTGTATAATTTCTGCGATCATAATACACAATATAGATGTATCCTGTTGTTTGATCCACGGTCATCCAGGGAAGGTATTGATGTTGCCCAACGCTATCAATGCCCATTTTCATTGGTGACGTCCAGTTGTCTCCATAGTTTACGGATCGCATGAACCAGACATCTGTGTTATTGGCTCCATTTCGCTGATCTGAAAAAGTGAGGTATAGACTTCCGCGATAGGGTGACTTTGATTTATCAATCATCAGAATGGGCATTCCGTTGCATCGGTCGTGACCCGGTACTTTAAAGTCCCATCCACCTTTTTGTTCTGTTACTGCAATGTCGTTTGTAAGCCACATACTGCCGTCAAATGAGCGGTCTAAAAAAATCTTACTCTGATTCGACCAGCTCACAAACATTTTTCCATCGCTGCTAATAGCAGGCATTCCACCTTTTGCAGTATTGTCTTGGTCTGAACAATCTCCGGGTGTCTGAGAAATTTGCAAAGGCTTACTCCATTTTTTTCCACTCGATGAAGCACTTAGCAAAATCAAAGACTGACAATTGGGATCTGTGTCATTGAATTTATCGAACTGAGTCCAGGTAACAACCAAATTCCCTTTGTCATCTAAAGAAGCCCACGGCTTATCCTGATCTTTTGGAAGATTACTACCAATGACTGAACCTTGATCCCACGTTATACCTCCATCATTTGATTCATGACAAACAATATGATCGAGACTTTTTTCATTGCTCGATCCTTCACCCGTAGGATCTGATCGGTGGAAGTAATAAAACGTGCCCTTATCTGTCGAGATTAAAACCGGATCGCCATACATACCCAATGGCGAGGTCACTTTTATTTTCTTCCAGGTTAAACCGCCATCCTTAGTTGTATAGATATTATCCAGTACCGAAGCAGCTACAATGTTATTTGGGTCTTTGTGATTAATGGCAATGCTGGGCTCGGCCACTCTATTGGTCTCAGTCTGCTCATCGAGCTTTATATTTTTATGCTGTGCAAAAGAATGAACTGAAAAGAAGACCAGAAAAAACAAAATATAAAGACGCATGTTCACCGTAGTTTGATCAAAAATAAAAAGTCTGTTCATGTAAAGGAAGCGTATTTAAACAAACTCCACTCTATTCTGAACAGACTTTTTAGCCACTCTTTACTTCTTCAAATCAAGAGTAGCCTTTAACTTTTGCTCTCCACCTACTTCCACAACCGAAGAACCATAAACCCGCATGATCGATTTGATAAAATCCTCTTCACTGGCTTTGTAAATATTATCGACATACTTCTGCGGATTGCGGTCAATGTATGGAAACCAGGTGCTCTGAATTTGAATCATCAGCTTATGTCCTTTTTTAAAGGTGTGCAATACGTCCTGCAAAGGGAAGTTTACATCTGTAACTTCATTTGGTTTGAAGGGCTCAGGTTTTTCAAAGCTATTTCTAAAACGACTACGAAACACTTCACTACGAACCAACTGTTGATACCCTCCCATTATTATGTTCTTAGGATTGTGTTCGAAGTTGGGATGATCCATAGGATAAACGTCAATCAGCTTCACAATAAAATCGCCATCCGTACCCGACATTGAAACTTTTAACTTGGCCATGATTTCTCCGGCTACAGTTACATCTTCTGCTAATATCTCGGTTTGAAAAGTGAGTACATCCGGCCTTGTGCTCGCTTCACGCTGATCATCGCTCATAAAACTTCGAGGCGTAAACGTTGAGCCCTCTGTTTGTGAAGTATAGGGTACTGGTTTTTGTGGATCACTTACATATTCAAATACAGCTTTCTCATCGATCGGTTTATTGATTGACAATTTTCCCCGCTCACCAAAATACAGTCGTAGTGGTGCTTAATTTTTAGGAGGCCAGGCATCGAACTTGAACCATGATTTTTTCCCCGTATCAAACATATACGCTTCCGGAAGATTTGCCGCACCTTCTCCTTTCAGGTGATATGCGAAAAAGTTTCGTTCAATCTCGCGTTGATAAAAGGTAGAGATACTGTCACCAAAATAAATGTGGTTATGAGTACTCTTACCGTTTTCTCTTGCCCAGTCTCCATGACCCCATGGCCCCATAACAATGTTATTATAGGCCGAAGGTGTAGTTTGCTCTACCGCCTTATAAATATGAAGTGGACCATACAGGTCTTCGGCATCAAACCAACCTCCAACGGTCATTACGGCCGGTGTGATATTTTTTAAATGGGGCAATAGGTTTCGTTGCTGCCAGAACTGATCATAATTTGGATGCTCAATAATTTGCTGCCAGAAAAAATTATCCTTAAAATATTTTTCAGTAAAATTTTTAATCGGGCCATTTTGTAAATGAAATGCATATCCATCTGCAGCCGGATTATCATAAAATCGATTCAGTTCATTTTCAAACCAATCTTCCTTGGTTTGTCCTTCTTTCTGTATCCCAAAAACAGCAAATGCAGTGGTATAACTTTGCAAATACGCGCCTTGATGATGAAAGTCGTCAAAGAAAAAATCGGATATGGGTGCCTGTGGTGAAGATGCTTTTAATGCCGGATGAGCATCAGGCAATGCAGCTGCCGTATAGAATCCAGGATATGAAATTCCAAACATACCTACCTTACCATTATTACCTTTAATGTTTTTTATCATCCAGTCTATCGTATCCCACGTATCAGAACTTTCATCAATAGCGGTTTTGTTTTTACGATCGTTGCCTGGAATGTTGGGTCGCATGTTATCAAAAGTTCCCTCGCTCATATATCTTCCCCGCACATCCTGAAACACAAGAATGTATTTATCGCGGATTAAAAATTTAGATGGATGAGAATAGGTTTTAAAGTCGGCATAGCGAGAGGCATTGTAACACGTGCGATTCATTAAAATCGGATAGGTCTTTGTTTTATCTTTTGGAATGTATGCAACGGTAAATAACTTTATTCCATCACGCATCACAATTTGATATTCGACCTTGTCATAGTGTGTGCGCATGTAAATGGAGTCCTTCTTAATGTCTTGAGCGAATGATCCAATACTGAAAACAATTAGCAGGAGTACTATAAGTGATCTGGTTTTCATAGATTTCATTTAAGGTTATCAAATTAACGAATCGATAACCTATTCACAATTCATAATATGATGAAAGGGATTAATTTTATGCAATGATTAAAAACACATTTCTCTTCCTTCTTCTTTCGAGCTTCACTCTTTTGGCTCAATCCCAAACCACAACCACCATTGCTTTCGGCTCTTGCAGTGATGAAGATGACACCGTACAGTTATGGCGTGAAATCATTCGTCAAAAACCAGAGCTATGGATTTGGCTGGGCGATAATATTTATGCCGACACCTCTGACAGAGCGGTTATAAAATCGAAATACGACAGGCAAAAAAACCATCCGGATTACCAAAAGCTTCTTGCTACCTGCCCGGTTATCGGCACATGGGACGATCACGATTATGGTGTAAACGATGGCGGAAAAGAATTTCCATTAAAACAACAAAGCAAAGAATTGTTACTTAACTTTCTGGATACGCCACTTGCTGCTGATCTTCGAAAACATGAAGGCATGTATTCTTCTTATAAAATTGGTGAAGGTGAAAAGAAAGTAAACGTTATCCTGCTTGACACCCGGTACTTTCGGGATCCGTTGCAAAGATCAACACTTCCTGGTAGTCGATACATGCCTACTGATAAAGGGGACATGCTTGGAGAAGAACAATGGGCGTGGCTGGAGAATGAGCTTCAGCATTCCGATGCTGCCATCAACATTATTGGAAGCAGCGTTCAATTTATTCCTACACAACATGGTTACGAAAAATGGATGAACCTCAGTGCATCACGCGAGCGTATGCTTGATCTTTTAAAAAAATACAAAACAAAGAAAACATTTTTCATTAGCGGTGATCGACACATCGCAGAACTCTCTAGACTAAAAGTAAAAGGATTACCGTATACCTTATACGATTTCACATCCAGTGGCCTAACGCATACGTGGGATGCGGGGACGGAAGAAAATAAATACCGAATTGGTGAATTGATCAAGCAGAAGAATTTCGGCATCATTCGGATAGACTGGTCTGGAACCCGTCCTGAAATTTTGTTTGAAGTATTCTCAACGAACGGAAAGAAATACCTTCAGTATCAGTTTTCGTACTAATATTTCTATTTTCGGTTATCAATGAATTTTTTAATCTTCCTGCTCTGTACACCCAATTGCAATTGATCAAGCGAAGATTGGCTTACGAATTCAAATGTTGGCACAACCCGCAACTGCGATTGGAAAGTAGTTCGCAAAAAATTTTCTGCCTTCTTTTCATCTCCGGCTAAAGCATATACCTTCAGCTCGTCAGTTCCTAACTCGCCTGTATAAACCTCTACTACATAATCACGCACATCTTCTGATTGGTTGATGATATCAAAAATTCCAGGGGGATAAATTGTTGTTCCTTTTAGTTTGATCATTTGTTGCTTCCTTCCTAACACAGGTCCTAATCGCATTGTTGTTCTTCCACAAGCGCAGACATCATCGTATGCAATGGCAACATCACCGGTTTTATAACGGAGCAGCGGCATACCTTCCACGCCAAGTGTTGTAATGGTTACTTCACCCGCTTCACCTGGTTTAAGTTGCTGATTTTGTTCATCGAGAATTTCTAACAATACAAGTTCAGGATGTTGATGTCCACCTTTACCATGTTTGCATTCCGTAAAGGCTGTTTGCATTTCCGTAGAAGCATAGGTTCCATACAAATCAATATTCCAGACTTCCTTAATTTTCTTTCCTAAGGTTGAAAGTTCAAACGAAGCAGTACGCAAGCTTTCTCCAATGCAAATTGCTTTCTTCACCGAGCTTTTGTTCAGATCAATATTTTTCTGCTGAGCATATTCGATCAACTTCATAATGAAAGATGGAACTGCAACCAAGGCAGTGGGCTGCAATCGCTCGATAGTTTCCCATTGCGCGGCCGGTAAACCTGGGCCAACACGAATCAAACCCGCACCTAACTTGCGTATTCCTTCATAGTAAGCAATCCCCGCCATGAATTGCCTGTCTAAGGTGAGCATCAATTGATAGAGATCATGTTCAGTGCCATCGGCACACGCGAACGAAATCGATTCATTGTATGCAAGACGTTGAAGATCCTTCTCTGTCAATTCAATTACAACAGGTTTTCCCAATGTTCCAGATGTGCTGGTGTATTCAATAATTTTTTGTCGTGGCACGCATAAAAAATCCCAGTTCTTATTTTGAAGATCGTCCTTTGATGTTGGAGGAATACTGGCTAAATCTTCTATCGATCGAATGTTCTCTATGGAAATTCCATGTTGCTTAAAATGCTGTTGATAAAAAGGAGAATGTTTTGATAGGTATTCAAGATGAAGTTTCAACTTCTCTTCCTGGAAGCTCTTAATCTTTTCCTTGGACTGAAATTCAATTTCGATTGTATTACTCATTGTTCAATTATTACTACGGCACTGGCTACATCTTTCAGATGAGTGAGTGACACGTGCAGGTTATTCCATTTATGTTTGTCAGCTTGAACCTTGAAATCTCCACTCAAGGTAAGTATCGGTCTTCCGTTTACATCATTACTAACTTCTATCTCGCTCAAAGTATAACCCAATACAAGTCCAAATCCGGTTGCTTTTAAAAATGCTTCCTTCGCGGCAAATCGTGCTGCGTAATGTTCAAATTTATTTGTCTTTGATTCACAAAAATTAATCTCCTGAACAGAAAATATACTTTCTCTAAAACCATTCTCCTTGCTGATCTTCATTTCAACACGGGATACCTCAATCATATCGATGCCTACTCCTACAATCATTTCAACTTCTCTTTACAATGCGAAAGATTCTTTTCCATATGTTCGCGTTCCTGCACAGTGGCGATCTCTTTTATTAGTCCTTCCTCATAAATAGGAATCGCCTTTGCCCATTCGTAGTGATCAAAATAATAGTCCGCTGCTAACATGTATGAATGATATGAGTTTGGATTCCAATATACGAGACTATCGGGTTGAAGATTTTTGCGGGGATTAAATGGAAAACGATAGGGAGCAAACTTTACATATTGCTTGTATTGATCCGTCAATAAAAATGAATCGGCAGGAAAGGTAAGTTGCGTTTCATACACTTCTTCATTTGTTGTAGGCTTTTGATTGAATACCTTATTCAAATCATAGCAAACAAATTTTCCCAATTGCCACGGTGCCGTTGAAATCCAAACCAATCTTTTCTCTGGTTGGAAAATAATACCGTGATGTGCTACCAATTGATTAATGGATTTTTCGTTTCCTAATCCGATATCCTTATCCTTCAATCCCGATTGATTGCGCAAAATATTTACAGTCTTCTGAACAGAATTCTTTTGATCGCGAGCGAGTAATTCCTCAACACGTTGGAAGCGATAAGGGGAAGCACTCGTTCTCATGTGCTCCAGGTTAAGTTCGGTCTTTCCTAATTTATCACCTTGAAAATGATTGGTGGAAACAATGTAATCTTCTTTCGATTCAAATAAGTCAATAGCATCTGGCGTCTTTTGAATTATTGCTGCTCTTCCATCATTAGCTGAACCAATTAAAAAAGATTCCGCTACAAACATTTTTCGTTTCTCTGCAATTGCATAAGCCTCATCAATGGTAGAGGCATACTGAAGAATTTCTCGCGCTACTAATGAAACAGGTGTAGCCGATGCTGACGGAATTTCTGACTTCGCTGCATTTAGTGTAACCGTCAATCCCTGATCATTCATGCCAGACAAAACTCCAGTCATTCCTCCAAACGTAATCATCATGAATTTATGTCCAGCAGATGGATTGTAGAAGGCGATGATTTTATCACGCGCAAAATCATCACCAACATAAAAATCAAAATTACGTCCGATGATTAAGGTACTGTCTTCCGATTTACTTCCCCATGTTGCAAACGAAGTACAGCCAACCAGCGACATGTTTTGTAATGCATGACCAATATCGTGAGCCGCATGATAATTTAATATGCGTTGATAAGGAAGAGCTATTTCATCATCAAAATCATGAGACGCAGCTTGCGATACTCCAAAGATCTCTAGTCTGTATTCTTCGTTTACATGATCATTGAGATCACGGTTAAACCATCCTACAAAATATTTCAACACGTGGATATAAAAATCAGACGGAACAATCTGGCGCAATTGGTTTGTGAATACTACTTCCTGATGTTGAACTAATGCCTGTGTGAGTTTACCATTTGCTACTCCGCGCTCAAACGGTTCACCTTCTACGTATAATTCATACAAACCACTTTCACTTTTACGAAACCAGTTATTCCCCATCGTGAAAAGGCCCGTATCAATTTGCGTGACAGGAACATCCAATACCAATAGAGATGAAGGAACTGGCGGATCAGTTCTCGAAACGATACGAACGTAAACCATTAATGCGATCAGCAATAATGCTATCACACCAACAAACCACGCCAGTATTTTGAAAATTCGTTTAAGCATTATTGATTTTATCAACGAGGTATTCCATTCCTACTATTTGAGAACTTGTTACAACTGCGCTGATGGTAACCCCAAGTACACCATGCATATTAATGTTCTGACCCGTTAACAAAAGGTTTGGAATTTTTGTGCGCGCTGAGACCATTGTTTTCATAGGCTCACGGTAATCTTTCGCAAAACCATAAAGTGAACCGTCATCAGTACCCATATAATCACGAGCCGATAATGGGGTGGCGGATGAAAATGATTTGATACATTCTTTGAATCCGGGAAACTGTTTTTCAACCGCATCAATTAACTTCTCTGATTTTGCTTTCTTAAACGCTGCATACTCCTCTCCTCTATCTTCTTCATATCCCACAATGTTGAAGGTGTTTTCCCATTTCTTTACTTCTTCAATGCGCATATATGACATGATCGTAACCCCTTCCGCAAATTCATCTGAACGTGATGATGGAACATAAAACAACGCATACCCCTGGGGCCATGTTTCGTCCGTATATTTATCAGCGCACCAGGCATCGTCCTGAGCGAAATAATAAATGTTGCTGTTAAGGTACTTGAAGGTATTCTTCTTCATCACAACATTCACATAGAATACGGACGTAGTATTTTCTAAACTTTTTAGTCTGGAGCGATAGACATTCTTTATCATATCACTTTCCGTCATCTCAACCGTTTTTAACGGATGGACGTTGGATATGAAATAATCAGCGTAATACTTTTCTCCGTTTTCTGCTTCAGCGTAAACAATTTTTTTATTCTCTTCCTTAAGCTTGGTAATCTTTACATGCTTGATCACTTTTCCACCTCTTACAATAATTTCATGCGCGAGGTATCGTGCAATCTGCGAACCACCATCTACAAACTTCCACGAACTTTCTATATAATGATTAATAATCAGGGCATGAACAAACAAGGGTGTTTTATAGGCTTCACCAGCATAGAGCAAATTAGTGCCCGCCAAAACAGCTAGTAATTTTTTGTTGGTGGTGAGAGTCTCCAGAAAAGCCTGAGTGTCGGTTTCATACACTTTAGGATCCGCCTCATAATTCCCAACGCGTAAATTGTACAGTGGAAACTTACTACACACATCACGCACGACATCACAATACTTGCGTATTGCAGCTTCTTCATCTGGGAAATAGGAAATAAGTCCTTTTATAAAATTATTGTAACCCTGAGCATATTTGTAAATCGTTGGATCATCATTGAACATGAGTCCATCAAAAAAAAGCTCATCCATTTTTTTGATCTTCAGCTTATCCATAATGCCGAGGTATCGAAAAAGTTTGTTCAGGT
>JANODK010000206.1:0-8434 GCA_031412655.1 Chryseolinea sp. | reverse complement strand
GCCCCGACATTTATGTCGGGGAACAAATAAAAATAAACCAAAGGGGCTTTAGCCCAATGTAATTTTGGCTAAAGCCAAATATTTTTGCCATTCATTTCCCAAGACATAAATGTCCGGGCTATTGCATAATCTCGGTTAAAGTAAATTTAAGAGTTATAGATTAATCTCCTCCTTTTGTTTGTACTTCATAGGATGTTACTGAAGCTGAGAAATATTCACGATTCATTCTGGCAATGTTGGTTACGCTAATTCCTTTTGGACATTCTGCCTCGCATGCTCCTGTATTAGTACATGCTCCAAAACCTTCAGCATCCATTTGAGCTACCATTCTTTCAACACGCTCTTTGCGCTCAGGTTTTCCTTGAGGCAACAGTGCGAACTGTGAAACTTTGGCACTTACAAACAACATTGCTGATGCATTTTTACAAGCAGCAACACAAGCACCGCAGCCAATACAAGCAGCAGCATCCATTGCCTCGTCAGCAATTTTCTTGGAGATTGGAATGGCATTGGCATCTGGAACGCCACCCGTATTAACTGAAATATAGCCACCGGCTTGTTGAATGCGTTCAAAAGAGGAACGGTCAACTACTAAATCTTTAATTACTGGAAATGCACTTGCTCTCCAAGGCTCTATGGTAATAGTCTCACCATCGTTGAACGATCGCATATGCAATTGACATGCAGTTGTCTGTAAAGGGCCATGAGGTCGGCCATTAATATATAAGCTGCACATTCCGCAAATACCTTCTCTGCAATCATGATCGAAGTGCACTGGCTCTTCGTTCTTTTTAATTAAATCAGTATTGAGAACATCAAGCATTTCAAGGAAAGACATATCTGGCGACACGTGACCGTGATCATAGGTTTTAAACCCACCTTTGCTTTCTTTATTTTTCTGTCTCCAGATCTTTAGTTTGATCTTCATATTACTTGTAGCTACGTTGAGTCAGTTTAACATTTTCAAATTTGAGTTCCTCTTTGTTAAGGACTTCAGGTTGACCATCACCTTTATATTCCCACGCTGAAACAAAGGCAAACAGATCGTCATTTCTCAACGCCTCGCCTTCGGGAGTTTGAGATTCTTCGCGGAAGTGACCGCCACAAGACTCTGAGCGAGCAAGCGCATCATCCACCATTAGTTCACCCAACTCGATAAAGTCAGCAACACGTCCAGCTTTCTCCAATTCCTGGTTCAGTTCGTTCGAAGTACCTAATACATTTACGTTTGTCCAGAACTCCGCTCTCAAATCCTGAATTATCTTCTTCGCTTTCTTCAGTCCTTCTTCAGTCCGTGACATGCCGCAATATTCCCACATGGTAAGGCCCAACTGACGATGAAACTCGTCAACTGTCTTTTTACCTTTTATGCTGAGTAGTTTATTGACACGTTCATTTACTCCATCCATCGCTTCTTTGAAGGCTGGGTGATCCGTTCCGATTTTATCAGCCCAACCAATGGTTGCCAGATAGTCTCCTACAGTAAATGGAATTACAAAATATCCATCGGCTAAACCTTGCATCAAAGCAGAAGCCCCTAAGCGGTTGGCACCATGGTCTGAGAAGTTACATTCACCCATTGCATACAACCCAGGTATTGTAGTCATCAAATTATAATCAACCCAAAGACCACCCATGGTATAGTGAACCGCTGGATAAATCATCATCGGCCCTTTGTATGGATTTTCTCCTGTGATTTGTTGATACATATCAAACAGATTTCCATACTTCGCGCGGATGTTATCTTCTCCAAGTCGTTTAATCGCATCGGTAAAGTCAAGAAAAACAGCCAGGCCAGAACCTACACCTCTGCCTTCATCGCACATTTGTTTTGCGTTACGCGAAGCCACATCGCGTGGCACTAAGTTTCCAAACGCAGGATATTTTCGTTCGAGGAAATAATCGCGATCTGCTTCTGGAATGCTGGCTGCATCTTTCGACTTTAGTCCCGGCATTGCCTTTTTAGGAACCCAAACACGACCATCGTTTCGAAGCGACTCAGACATCAATGTTAATTTGGATTGATGATCTCCTGATACGGGTATACATGTTGGGTGAATCTGTGTAAAGCAAGGATTTCCAAAAAATGCACCTTTCTTATGTGCGCGCCAAATGGCGGTTGTATTACAACCCTTAGCACTTGTTGACAGAAAGAAAACATTGCTATACCCACCAGTACACAACAACACGATGTGCGCACTGTGTGCTTCAACTTTTCCGGTTATTAAATCACGCGTGATGATGCCTCTCGCTTTTCCGTCAACCACAACTACATCGAGCATTTCGGTACGGGTGTACATCTTTACTTTGCCGTTCGCGATTTGTCTATTTAAAGCACTGTATGCACCCAGCAATAATTGTTGTCCGGTTTGTCCCCTGGCATAAAATGTTCTGGATACCTGAGCGCCACCAAACGAACGGTTCGCTAACAAGCCACCATATTCACGAGCAAATGGAACACCTTGTGCCACGCACTGATCAATAATGTTTACACTTACTTCTGCAAGTCGATACACGTTACCTTCTCTTGCGCGGTAATCGCCACCTTTAATTGTATCGTAAAAAAGACGTTGAACAGAGTCACCATCATTTTGATAATTCTTTGCAGCATTAACCCCACCCTGCGCAGCAATACTGTGCGCTCTTCTCGGACTATCTTGAAAACAAAATGCTTTTACATTGTATCCTAGTTCTGCAAGTGATGCCGCTGCTGAAGCTCCGGCTAATCCGGTGCCTACTACAATTACATCATACTTTCGCTTGTTGGCGGGATTCACCAACTTCAGATTGAACTTGTGTTTGGTCCACTTCTCGGCCAAAGGCCCTTCGGGAATCTTTGAATCTAATTTCATAGTATATTTAAGAGAGCAGATTTAAATCGTTAAACCAGAAACATCCAAATTGGTATCAGTGCAAATAAAGCAGGAACAATAATGGCAAATGCCCGACCTACAAAACGTATAACACCATTATACTTCGCATGGTTTAAACCAAGTGTTTGAAAAGCGCTAGCGAATCCATGCCATAAGTGAAAGGAAAGAAATACCATGGAAACCACATACAAAAGGACATACCATAATTGTGTATAAGCAGCATCTACGATAGTATACAAATCTTTCACTTCTTTGCCATCGTAATTTTGAGTGGCAATGCCTCCCCAGTGCATCTCATACCAAAACCCTTTAAGGTGAATAACCAGGAAAATGAAAATGAAAGTTCCGAGTATACCCATGTTGCGTGAGGCCCATGGTGAAGATTTTCCGCTTGTTACTGCATAACCTTCAGGTCCGCGAGCTGATCGGTTCTTTATTGAAAGTAAGATGGCCCACAAAACGTGGATAAGGATGAATGCATAATTGCCGTACGAAATAATTTTGATAACCGGATTGGAGGTCATAAACTGAGCATAAACGTTAAACGCTCTTCCTCCATCATCGTGGAGCAATTGTAAATTTCCAGCTAAGTGTACGGCCAAAAAAAGGATGAGAAAAAGCCCCGTGAGAGCCATGATTAGTTTTCTGCCGAGCGTACTGGACAGAAGGTTGGTAAACCAGTTCATAGATATGGTAATTCGGTAGTTGAAGTGGTCAAAAATACTTCCGAATCGCTATTCTACCAAAGTATGATTTACTTTAGATGGATTCTAAATAGGTTTTTATTGTCCACGAAAATTATCTTCAACTCTCTCCTGATTTCTATGTCAGGGGAGAGTGAATGAAAATAATGTATAACCGGGAAATGTCTTTAGAGCGTGACTTTCATCAAAGCAATTCGAAAAGAAGGATGATCACAGCGATCGCGGCAACCGTTACCAGTAAAAACCATTCTCTGCGAAAAAAATTACCGACAAGTTCAAACAAGCGTTTCATAAAACTTTAATATTTCTTTTGTCTCTTGTAGCCAATAGTCAGGCCAAAAAGAAAGTGCATGGAAGTCAGCCCGTTAGGTATTTAACTTGAATGTAAAATTGCAGATTTAAGACTCATTTTAGAACTGTATTCCATTTTTGGGATACAAAATACTTTGATTTTGACCTGATTCTAAACTCTGAAAGATTTTTATTCAGATTACCTTTACCAAATCAACCACTACTTAATACGCTGATGTATCTGATTTTTGACACGGAAACCACGGGTCTTCCAAGGAATAAGACTGCGCCCATTACTGACCTGGATAACTGGCCTCGTCTGGTTCAACTTGCCTGGCAACTTCATGATTCGCACGGCAAGTTAATTACGAACCAAAATTTTATTATCCGACCAGATGGTTTCGATATTCCTTTCAAAGCAGAGCAAGTTCATGGCATTTCTACCAAGCGCGCGCTTGACGAGGGTATTGATTTAGGAGAAGTCTTGAGTCATTTCTCTGATGATTTAAACAGAACATCACTTTTAGTGGGACATAATATTGAGTTTGATATCAATATTATAGGGGCAGAGTTGATCAGAGCGGAATTTGAGACCGATCTGTTCATGAAACTCGAACGACTCGATACGTGTAATTCATCAACCGAATTTTGTCAGCTGCCTGGAGGATTTGGAGGTAAATTCAAATTCCCGAAACTGACTGAGCTTCATCAGAAACTTTTTGGAAAAGACTTTGGCGATGCTCACGATGCATCATATGACGTAGCCGCAACAGCGCGATGTTATTTCGGATTGCTCAATAAAAAAGTGGTTAAGCCTTTTGATTCAACACCCGTTGAAGAAATTGAATACGAAGAACCCAACCTTGATGCGGCCAACTTCGTGAAGCGAGAGAAAAAAGAAGAGACCGATTATTCGCTTACAGAGGATAAAATTGTTTTATCCGATAAACCCTTTGTTCACTTGCATGTGCATTCGCAATATTCTGTATTGCAAGCTACAGCGGATGTAAAGTCGTTAGTGAGCAAAGCAAAATCGATGAACATGCCTGCCGTTGCGTTGACGGATCTTGGTAATATGTATGGTGCATTCAAATTTGTGCGCGAAGCTTTGAACCATGAAATTAAACCAATTCTAGGTTGTGAATTTTATGTTGCAGAAGAACGAAAGAAATTAAAGTTTACCAAAGACAATCCCGATAAAAGATTCAACCAAGTGTTGATTGCCAAGAATAAAAATGGTTATCACAATTTGGCAAAATTGAGTTCGCTTGGATTTATCGAAGGTAACTATGGTATTCATCCACGGATTGATAAGGCACTCATTAAAGAATACAAAACGGATCTGATTGCAACCACTGGAACGTTGTCCAGTGAGATACCGTATTTGATTCTCCACGTTGGCGAGAAGCAGGCGGAAGAAGCGTTTCAATGGTATCACAAACTTTTTGGTGATGACTTCTATATTGAACTCAACCGTCATAGCATTGCAGAAGAAGATCACGTAAACAAAGTGTTGCTTCGCTTTGCTGAAAAGTATAATATAAAATATTTCGCAGCGAACGAAGTGTATTACCTTAACAAGGAAGAATCAAATGCGCACGATGTTTTGCTCTGTATTAAAGAAGGCGAGTTTAAATCAACACCGATAGGATATGGAAGAGGACATCGCTACGGATTAGCAAACACTGAATTTTACTTCAAGTCGCAAGATGAAATGAAATCTATCTTCCGTGATTTGCCGGAAGCTATCAATACACTAAGTGAAATTCTAAACAAGATTGAAAGCTATACGCTCGAACGAAATGTACTGCTTCCGAAATTTGATATTCCTGCTGAGTTTAACACAGAAGATGATTACCTCCGTCACCTTACTTATGTAGGCGCGATGAAGCGTTATCCGGATCTGCCCACTGAAATAAAAGATCGGATTGACTTTGAATTGGAGACCATTCAGAAAACAGGTTATCCTGGATATTTTCTCATCGTTCAGGATTTAACTTCGAAGGCTCGTGAAATGGGCGTTTCTGTTGGGCCGGGTCGTGGTTCTGCTGCGGGATCTGTCGTTGCATATTGTAACGGAATCACAAATGTTGATCCAATTAAGTATGATCTGCTCTTTGAGCGTTTTCTAAATCCGGATCGTGTTTCACTTCCCGATATTGATATTGACTTCGATGATGAAGGTCGCGATAAGGTATTGCGATATGTAATTGATAAATATGGTAAGAATCAGGTAGCGCAAATTATTACCTATGGTACGATGGCTGCGAAATCTTCCATCAAAGATTGCGCGCGTGTAATGGAGCTTCCGTTGTCTGATTCAAACATCATGGCCAAGATGGTTCCTGAAAAACCAGGGACTACATTGGCAAAAGCATTTGAAGAAGTAAAAGAACTAAATGATTTAAAGAAAGGAAGTGATCTTCGCGCAGATGTATTGAAGCAAGCAATCATTCTCGAAGGATCAGTTCGCAATACAGGTACACATGCTTGCGGAGTTATTATCACACCTGATGATTTAACGAAGTTCGTTCCCGTTTCTACTGCCAAAGATTCTGACATGTTGGTTACGCAATTCGACAACAGTGTTGTTGAAAGTGCCGGCATGCTAAAGATGGACTTTCTTGGATTGACAACCTTGTCAATCATTAATACCGCATTGAAGAATATCAAGAAGAGTAAAAATATTGATATCAACATCGATGAGATTCCTTTAGATGATGTAAAGACCTACCAACTTTTTCAACGAGGTGAAACAACAGGAACGTTTCAGTTTGAAAGTGTGGGGATGCAAAAATATTTGCGTCAGCTGAAGCCGGATAAATTTGAAGATCTTATCGCCATGAACGCGTTGTATCGTCCTGGTCCGATGGAATATATTCCGGCCTTCATCAATCGTAAGCATGGTCGCGAGCCGATCAAATATGATTTGGCGGAGATGGAAGATAATCTGGCGGAGACATACGGTATTACAGTCTATCAAGAGCAAGTAATGCTTCTGTCGCAAAAATTAGCGGGCTTCAGTAAAGGGGATGCTGATATTTTGCGAAAGGCGATGGGTAAGAAGCAAAAGTCAGTGCTCGATAAAATGAAAGACAAATTCATTGAGGGCTGTAAGAAAAATAACCACGCAAAAGAAATCTGCGAAAAGATCTGGGTCGATTGGGAAGCTTTCGCTCAGTATGCTTTTAATAAATCACACTCAACTTGTTATTCGTTAGTGGCGTATCAAACCGCTTACCTAAAAGCGAATTATCCAGCGGAATATATGGCTGGTGTTCTCACACATTCCCAAAGTAATCTAGAGAGCATTACGTATTTCATTGAAGAGTGCAGAAGCTTAGGTATTAAAGTTCTTGGTCCGCATGTAAATGAATCTGGTGTTTACTTTGAAGTAAATAAAGAAGGACAAATTCGATTCGGACTTGGCGCAATAAAAGGAGCGGGTGATGCAGCGGTGGAGGCAATCATAAATGAACGCGAGGCGAAAGGCGCATACGAAGATATTTTTGAATTTGCGAAACGCCTTAGTCAGCGTTCTGTAAATAAAAAGACATTTGAATGCCTGGCATTATCAGGAGCTTTCGATTGTTTCTCAGGCATTCATCGTAGACAATATGTATTCGCAAAGGATGGAGAACTGAGCTTGCTTGAAAAAGCAATGAAGTTTGCCGCGAAAACTCAACAGGAAGAACAAAGCGCGCAAGCCAGTCTTTTTGGAGGAACATCAAATGTGGTGATGCCAAAACCAAAAATTGATTTTGTGGAACCGTTCACTGAAATCGAAAAATTAAATCTTGAAAAAGAAGTAGTTGGTATTTACATATCTGGCCACCCATTGGATAATTTCAAATTTGAAATGGATTCATTCTGCACAGCAGTGTGTACACAGTTAAATGAGATTGAACCGCTACTTGGGCGTGAGCTTAAACTTGGAGGCATTGTTACAGGGGTTGAGCATCGCACCACAAAAACAGGTAAACCCTTTGGTAAATTTACCCTTGAAGATTATAGCGGTAACACCTCGTTCGTTTTATTCAGTGAAGATTATATGAAATTTAAAAGCTTCATGAACATTGGCTACTTTCTTTTTCTGGAAGGTGCCGTTGTGAAAAATTCATGGGGTCAACAAAATGTAGAGTTCAAAATTCGGAATATTGAGCTACTCAATGAAATAGGAATCAAACGCAGTAAAGGGATTCGATTTAGGATGAACGCTTCAGAAATCACTCAAGATCTGATTGGGAAAATTGAAGATGTCTGTCGGGATTATTCAGGCAATGCGCCTCTCTTTTTGAAAATTTGGGATGAAGGTGAAAACATCAATTTGGAACTTCTTTCCAGAAGATTCCGCATCAATCCGATAAACGATATGGTTGTGAAGATAGAAAAATCGGGTGAAGTAAAGGTTGAGGCGGTCCTGTAGTCAGGGAAATCGCTTTTAAAAAAGGTAGGATAACAAAATGATTGTGAAGGATTTGTCAAAAGGTCAATGATGCTGTATTTTTGATTTATCAAAATTGCGTTGCGTGAAAAAAAATGCGCAACTCAAATTTCCTTAGAAAT
>JANODK010000205.1:0-14830 GCA_031412655.1 Chryseolinea sp. | reverse complement strand
ATTTCTAAGGAAATTTGAGTTGCGCATTTTTTTTCACGCAACGCAATTTTGATAAATCAAAAATACAGCATCATTGACCTTTTGACAAATCCTTCACAATCATTTTGTTATCCTACCTTTTTTAAAAGCGATTTCCCTGGGAGGGACTCCTGTTAGTTGATCATTTTCAGAAAGCACATACATTATCGGTTTATCAGAATTATTCACAACCTCAATGAAACTTGTGTGGTTGTCGCACGCAATGAATGTTGAAACACAACCGAGAAGGATTATTGAAAAAATGGTTTTTAATGGATTGATCATTTGGTTTTATAGTTAACCTCTTATTACTTCTTCATCTTCCTTTCCCAATGATTTGCTTCGCGCTGAAGCTTAATTTTTCCTGAGGCAATTTCCTTTGCTAACCGTTCATTCATAGTGCCTTGCGAGGTAAAGTGATAATATCCGCAATCATCACATTTATAAACTGACACGGGGCCTGAGTTTGAGGCATAATTATTTCTGCCCCACGCCTCGACCAAAGCATCCTCAGCGATCTGCTGGGTAAGAAACACCTTTTTTCCACTGACACAGGTTGCCATCAAATCACGGTTTTATCAATCTAAAAATCCGACTTACCTTGCGGCAAATTAAACATTCAAGCTTTATGAAGATAGCAGAAATACACACCAAAAAGGGCGTGATGAAGATTAAATTCTTTGAAGAGGATGCACCCAAGGCAGTAAAAAATTTTATTGACCTGTCAGAAAAAGGGTTTTATGATGGATTGATTTTCCACCGCGTTATCCCAAACTTTATGATTCAAGGTGGTTGCCCGAATGGAATAGGTAATGGTGGTCCTGGATATAACATCGATTGTGAACTAACAGGTCCAAATCAGATTCACGATAAAGGTGTACTCTCTATGGCGCACGCTGGCAGAAACACAGGAGGTTCTCAATTCTTCATTTGCCACAACCGCGAAAACACAAAGCACCTTGATCGTAATCACACTGTATTCGGTAAAGTGTTCGAAGGACTTGAGATCGTAGATCAAATTAAGCAGGGTGATGTGATGGAGAAGGTTGTCATTGTTGAGCAAGCTTAATACTGCTTCAAGCTACACGCTTCAGGCTACAGGCTTGCAGCTTGAAGCGTGAAGCCTGTAGCCATGAATAAAATACTTCAGATATATCATTAACCACTAACATTGGATTCAAACACCGAACACATTTGCAAGAGCTGTGGCAATATATTTGTCGGGTTATATTGCAATCAATGTGGTGAAAAGGTAATTGAGCCAAAGGATAGAAAGTTTAAAACGTTCCTTGGCAGCGTTCTTATTGCTACCACTTTCGTGGATAATAAATTTGCCAAGTCTTTGTGGTTAACCATAAAGAATCCCGGCTTTCTTTCACGCGAATATGTAGATGGACGAAGAGTGAAGTACATGCGTCCGTTGCAGTTGTTCTTTATTCTGAATTTAGTTTACTTCCTCTTCCCTACGCTGCAGATGTTCAACGCTACTTTGCAATCGCAGCAATATGTACTTCCACATAGGAAGTTAGCACATCGCTTGGTGTTAGAGAAAATACATAAAGATGGACTAGATATGCAAGGCTTCGAGTTGATGTATAATGATAAAACAACCAATCTTGCCAAGTTGCTTGTAGTGATGTTTGTAATTGTTGCTTCGCTCCCATTAAGCTTAATCTTCCGGAAAAAGAATCGCTACTTTACTGACCATGTTGCCTTATCCGTTGAACTTACCAGTTTCAATCTGGCCGTCAATGCAATCGCTCTGACCATGATTTTCTTCATCATTAGTAAACTGTTTTCATGGGGAAATCTCAGCTCCGGAAGTTATCTGAACGACCTTACCTTGACCATCATTTTCGTTATTACCAATCTGTACTTCATCTTTCGATCAGCCCGAACCTTTTATAACAAAAAGGGAACACGACTGGTCATTAAAGCAATGCTTGGCGTTGTTGGATTGTTTTTAGCATTAGAAGCCTATCGATTTCTATTATTTTTTATCACGCTTTGGTCGCTTTAGGCTTATCTTGCATTAATGATCAAGATCAAAAGCCCGAAGCATGCCATTGTTCGGCTGATATTTGCCTTACTTCTTCTTAGTTCGTATACGGCCTCGGCCACGCATTTACGTTCGATAAAAGTAGAAGTTCAGCAGGTTAGTGGACTTACATACTCCATTACGGTTACAGGCTATGTTAATACGTCTTTAAATGGAGGTTTGCCTGCTACTCTTTTCGGACGTGGCGAATTAAAATTCGGGGATGAGCTTGATTCAACAGTAGTTACTCCAAAAATACCCAGTATACCACGACCTGATCTTGGGCCTGACGTTGGTGTAGTAGTTTATAACTTCAGTTATACTTACAGCCACCACGGAATCTATACAGTCAGTTACCGTGAAGGCGATCGAAGCGGTGGCATCATCAACATCGACAAGGCGTACGATGCAAAGTACTACACTTATGTAACGATAAATACAAACTTCCCTGGAAATCATTCTCCGACCTTATTGGATGATCCCGTCTATCGTGCATGCAAGGGTCAAAATTTTACCTTCAATGCAGCCGCTTCTGATGCTGATGGCGATTTATTAACGTATGAACTTGCTGTTCCTGAACAAAATGAAAATCTACCTGTAGTCGGATATCTAAGTCCTGATGCACCTATATTTTATCCAGTGAATTATGCCACTGCAAATGAAGATGGAACGGGGCCTCCTACCTTTAGCATTAATGATGCAACGGGAACTGTAACATGGGATGCACCGGGTGCCATTGGTGAATATAACATTGCCTTTAAAATTAAAGAGTGGCGTACCGATTCCAATACAGGTGAACTTATTCTGCTAAGTACCACTATCTGCGATTTTCAAATCGTAGTAGCAGAATGCCAAAACCTTCGCCCAGTTCTTAATATTCTCAACACAATTTGCGTTGAGGCGGGAGCAATTCTTAAGTATGACATAACCGGATCAGACCCGGAAAACAAAACAGTTAAACTGGAAGCAGTGTCTGATATTTTTGATTTTAGCGCAGATAAATTTCCAGCTACATATTCTCCAAACCCATCTGTATTTTCTCCTTCACCTGATACACTTCATTTTTATTGGAAGACCGATTGTGTTCATGCGAGGGAACAATTTTACCAGGTAAATTTTAAGGCTTCGGATAAACCGATTCAAGGCACTTCGCTTACAACCTTTAAAAGCTGGAGCATAAAAGTATTGGCACCCGCACCAACCTGGATTTCTGTAGAACCTGATTTAGTGAATCGATATGCTGTCCTCAAGTGGAATGATTACACGTGTCAGAATGCAGAATCTATTCAGGTGTGGAGAAGAGTTGGATCGTACAACTACAGCCCCACCAAATGCGATGCAGGATTACCAAAGTTTTATGGTTACGAACTTGTTGCTTCACTGGATCCGAGTGCGAATGAATACATTGACACCAATTCAGATAAAGGATTAGCGACTGCTGCAGAATATTGCTATCGGCTCATTGCATTTTTTAAAATGCCTTCTGGTGGAAGCAGTTATGTATCTACTGAATTTTGCATGGAACCCATTGTAACCGATGCACCTGTAATCACGAAAGTCTCTGTCGACACAACAAGCATAAACAAGGGAGCCATTCGTGTAAGCTGGCTTAGTCCGCTAGGCATAAATGAAATTCAATTTCCGCATCCATATCAATATGAAATTTACAGAGCTGACAGTTTGAGCAGCAATGCTGAATTGGTAAAAGTGGGACGGGTTACAAACGATACTACCACATTTTTAAATCAATCCATCAACACTGAAAAGCTTGCCTACCATTATCAAATCGTAATTTATGCCATACCAAAAGATTCAACGGAATACTTTCCGATCGATACCTCTGCTATTGCATCATCCGTTTGGCTTACAGTAATTCCCGGCCCGAAAAAAATTGAATTGAATTGGAGTGCCGTCACACCTTGGTCAAATGTTGTTGATAGTTTATCAAGACATTTGATTTTCCGTGGACCCGTTGGTGGTGAAGAAAGAAACATGACATTGATTGATAGCGTTGTTGTTTCCAAAAAAGGATTTACCTATACAGATGAAGGCCAATTTAACAATCAACCTTTAAAAGATGATGAAGCCTTTTCGTACAAAGTCGAAACACGGGCCACGTATGGAAATCCTAATATAAAATTGCTTCTAAATTACTCACAACGGGTTAACTCCTATCCGGAAAATAATCTTCTTCCCTGCAAGCCGGTCATTACTGTTGATCCTGCTGATTGTGAAGCATTCTATGGTCAGGGTGTTTGTGAAAATTATCATTTAGCCAATACAGTACACTGGAGCCCAAAGCTCGACCCTGGTTGTCGAATTGACATTGCGGGCTATCGACTCTACGCTGCTAATACTGAAAGCGATGAATATACATTGATCGCAACCGATTTAACGGATACAACCTTTACAGAATCTGGCCTTCCAGCGTTCGCCCGATGCTATCGTGTAGAAGCCATTGATGGAATAGGACATGTAAGCGAATTAAGTGATGCATCATGTAATGATAACTGTTTGTACTATGAGCTGCCAAACATTTTCACACCAAATGGTGATGGATGCAACGATCAATTAAGTGCATTCGATCCAAACGCCAGCAGTAATGGAAATACATGCACAACCCAAGTAACCAACCGCTGTCCGAGTTTTGCTGAACACGTGAAATTCTCCGTGTTTGATCGATGGGGAAAGAAAATCTATACCTACTCTTCTGGAAACGGAAAGTCCATTTACATTGATTGGGATGGTCACGATGACAAAGGAAATGCACTTGAGTCCGCCATCTACTATTATTCAGTAGAGGTTAGTTATGCTGCTTTAAATCCATCAAAGAAAAAGCAAATACTGAAAGGTTGGATACAGTTGATTCGGTGATTCGTTAGTATGCAGTTTTGATTTTTGCTTTGAGATCGTGAAGCAAACTGTATAGACCAAAGTATGTTCGATTAATGTACAAAGCGTCACGAACGCCTCTGGCTTTCTTAGAGTCACGAATTTCTTTCATGGTTGATAACTTCTCTCCAAAAGAATACAGTTCATTAAAGTAAGTATCATCTGCAAAATCAAAAACCTCAGATCGGAACGGTCTTCCTAACAATTCAACCAGTGTAACAAAGAGTGAATTAAACAAAGTCTTTTCTTTCGCTGGATCATCCGGATAGATGAAACGCAATTCTTCAAATACCTTTTTCTGTTTTGCTTTATCGGTTAATATATCTTTATCTAAAAGTTGAAAATACTGCTTATAGAAATCAGCAGGAATAACTTTCACACATCCAAAATCAATGATGCCCAATTTATAATCATTCGTGATAATAAAATTTCCTGGATGTGGATCGGCATGCACAGCTTTTAAGGTATGCATTTGAAAATGATAGAAGTCCCACATGGCTTGTCCTAACAAATCACCTTTACCTTCAGGTAATTCGGCTTTAAGAACTTCACCCAGCGGTTTACCTTCTAGCCAATCCATCGTCAAGATTCGCTGACTTGAATATTCCGAATAATAATTTGGAAAGACAATATTTTTAAGATGACTGGATTGTTGTGAAAGTTCAATAGATCGTTTCAGCTCCAACGTATAATCCGTCTCTTCCATCATTCTCAATTCTACTTCCTGAATGAATTCATCATATTCAACGCGATTCAAATTGAACATGGTAAGCGCAATGGGCTTCACCATTGCCAAGTCAGACTTTACACTATCTCCTACTCCCGGGTATTGAATTTTAACCGCTAACTTTTTCTTTCCCAACGTTGCCTGATGCACTTGCCCCATTGAAGCAGCATTGGTTGCTTTCTGTGTAAAGGTGTCAAAGATTTTATCCGGGCCTTTGTCAAAATATTTTTGAAACGTCTTTACCACTAATGGATAAGACAAAGGCGGAACACTGTATTGCGCCATCGAAAATTTTTGTTGATAGGCTGCCGGCAACAAACTCTTGTCCATGCTCAACATCTGGGCTACCTTCAAAGCACCGCCTTTCAACTCACTTAATGAATTGTAAATGTCAGATGCATTATCAGTATGTAATTGTTCTCGTGTTGTTTCTGAATTGATCAGCTTCTTTCCGTAATGTTTAAGGTAGTTTGTGCCGATCTTGGCACCAGTGGAAATAAACTTAGATGCTCTTTGTACTTTCGTTACGGGAATACGATCAAATTCTTTCATTATGGTTGTACGGATTATTTCGATTTACTCTGATACAAAAATTTAGCGAAGTCAATAAAAGAATCCACTGCCCCTTTGCCAATGAGATCAAATGCCAGGTTAACTGATTTCTCAACGGCTGCATCGGTCTTCTCAAATCCCGGACTTTCATCTTCTTTCCAGAACAACAATAAGAATCCCATGTGAAGCCAGAAGAGTGTTGGGTAACGCTTATCAAGTAACGGCCGGTTGGCTACCTCGCCTGTCGCTTTACCTTCATTTATCAAACTTTCAAAAAATGCTTCGAATGTTGACTTAAAGGATTTGATGTATTCGGGAACGAACTCTGGTTTTTGTGAATGATTAAACTGAAAGATGACATAGCTTCTATTGGATTTTAATTCTTCCAGCAATGTGAAGTAAAACGCGAGTATCTTCTCCCGTGTTGAAAAGGCACTGAACGATTCATCCGCATTCAAACGGCTTATCGCCTTATCTATGAAACCCTTCCAGATGTGTTTCTCCAAACCATCGAATGATCCGAAGTGATTATAGAAATCATCTTCCTTTAACCCCAGATCGAGACAAAACTTATAGACTGACGCAGGACGCTTACCTTCCGTGAGAAGGTATTCGATATACGATGCTCTGATCGCATCATCGGCAGGCTTATTACCTGGCTTTCGGGTAGATTTTTTTGTCTTTTCCATGCTTTACATAACAGAAAATCATGGTTAAGGGTTTTGCATTCGTGCTTTATTATTTTCTTAACTTCATGCGCATGAAATTCATCCTTGGTCTGCTGAGTCTTTTTCTGTTTACAATCGTTTCCGTGCAAGGGCAATCGAAAAGCCAAGCTGCAAATTCACTTTTTGAGCAAGGAGAAATATTGTTAAATAAAGGCCAGTACCCTGAAGCATTGGAACGGTTCAATCAATGTCTTCAACAAAGCCCAGGATATGCCGAAGCATATCGAAACCGCGCTTACATCAAACAACAACTTCACGATAATGAAGGCGCTAACACTGACCTGAGTATTTATCTCGAACAAAAACCAGATCAGCCAGAAGCTTTGTTTAGTCGCGCTACGTTACGTTACCAACTTGGAAAATACATTCAGGCTAAAGAAGACTTTATGAAACTTTTAAAACTTCCTCCCGGGGGCGAAACCAATACGATATACTTTAAGAGTGCCGCTGCATCAAACTCGGGAGTGACTGAAGTGTTGACTGTGCAGAGTGGAAACATGACGCCCCTTATATTAAATTACTTGGGTCTGATTGACACCCACCTGAAAGAATACTCATCTGCAATTGTTTGGATGGACTCTGCCATCACGTTAGACTCTAACCAACCCGATTATTACGTAAACCGTGCTCTGGCAAAAGAAGGTCTTAATGATACCACTGCGATATTGGATTATAAGAAAGCACTAACGATCGATCCTAATCATTCTATTGCACTGAATAACCTTTCCATTGCAAAACGAAAACGAGGCGATGTTACTTCAGCAGATGAAAGCCTTGAACTTGCGATTGAAAGTGATTCAAGCATGCTCTACCCTTATTTGGAGCGAGCCTATCAGCGAATGGAAGGTGGTTATTACAAAGGTGCAGAGGAAGATTATACTCGTGCATTGGCTGTTGACGATCGGAATTTTGAAACCTGGTTTAACCGGGGACTTGCCAGAGAGAAACTAAAAGATTGGACAGGCGCTTATGCGGATTACACCCATGCCATTGAACTTAACGAAAAGCTTGACAAAGCCTGGCTTGGCAGAGGTAATGTATTAACGAAGCTATCGAAATATAATGAGGCGATTGAAGATTATACGGTAGCCATTCTGTTTCGACCTGACTTTGCATTGGCTTTTTACAATCGTGCGATAGCAAAAGAAAAACTAAAACAAATTGGGCAGGCATGTATTGACTTAACTCGCGCAGTAGAATTGGGAATGAAAGTGGAAGCGCGTGTGAAGGCAAAGATTTGTGGTCATTAGCAATTCATATCCATTACACCAGCAAGAAGGCATCGCTTCTATAATGAATTCTAAATTGTTTTTTCAATTAGCCCTTGCGTCTCGGTGTCAATTATTAGTATTCCTTCACCTGTATCATTGAGTTGTCCCAATAAAATACCCTTCGAATTCCAAATGGAAGATCTTCCTGCACTTTCAAAATTATCACAAGATCCAATACAATTCGACATTAATACTGTCATTGAATATTGGTTAGCAATATCGGATAAACTCTTGCTCGCTTTTTCAACTCCACTAGCCGACTTTGCTACGCTTGCAATATAAATTTCTGCTCCACTTTTAGCTGCGTGCTCAGCATGCTCCTGCACTGATAATTCATAACAGATTGCAAATGCTACATTGGCCTTTGGACCCAGCAGGCCAATAGAACTTTCTCCACTGACAAAGAAAGCCTTCTCATCATCGTGAAGGTATTTTTTTGAATAGGTTTGCCTTGTTTGATTTGGCTGAAAAATAATCATCGTAATACAAATACCTTTGCTGCTCTTTGTTGGAGCGCCCACTCCGATAGTAATGTGATTCATGTCACTGATTTTTTGAAAATCATCTAATCGTATATCATCCTTATCTATTGCTAATTCTTTCGCTAACCTGGGTTCGTAGCCTGTTAAAGATAATTCAGGGAAAATAATTAGGTCTGCACCGTTGTCGATTGCCAGGTTAATTAATCTTTTGTGATTTCTAATATTTGTAGGGATGTTACCTTTAGCAGGCCTTGTTTGTGCTATACAAATTTTCATTTGGTTGTTCTAAAGAAAGTGATTTCAAGGTATGCTAAACATTATCGTAAGTAGGTGATATATTATAATTAGATATGTGGGTATTTAACCAATGCTCTTTACCATAATCCTCTGCACCACTTTATTCATTCCAAACCTACTTCCCACGCTTAGTCACCCGTTGCATTTCAGTAAGCTTTCCAATAGTGAGTCCCTGAACAACGATTGAAAATACCACGACATAATAGGTAATCGAAATAAACAAATCCTGGTTCAGTGCTTTATCAATGCTAAGCGCAAGGGCAACTGAAACACCTCCGCGTAATCCACCCCATACGAGCACGGTGATGGATTTCTTATCGAACCGGCCGATTTGCGGAATAAACCGTATGGGCAGCCAGATTGAGAAAAATCGGGCAATGAGTACAATGGCAATGCTAATCAAACCAATTAACCAATATTGAGTCAAATCCGAAATCAGCAACAGTTCCAAACCAATAATCATAAACAACATGGCATTCAGAATTTCATCAATCAGCTCCCAGAATTTGTAGAGGTAATCTTTATCCGCCATCGACATCGCAGTCGCCTTTCCATAATTTCCTATTACCAATCCAGCCGCCACCATGGTAAGCGGACCTGAAATATGGAGGTAGCGTGTGATGAGGTATCCACCCATTACAATCGCCAGGGTTATCATTACCGTAACGTTGTAGCTGTATATTCCTTTAATGGCGTGAGTACCAATGTATCCTAACAAGAAACCAATTATCAATCCACCACCCGCCTCCTGAATTAATAGACCGCTGATGTGAATGAAGGTGATTTCCATTTCACTTCCGCGTGCCAGTTGTAGTAATACAGCAAATAGTACTACGGCTACCCCATCATTAAAGAGTGATTCTCCGGCAATTTTTATTTCAAGTGATTTTCGAACACCTGCTTTTCGTAAAATACTAATCACAGCGATGGGATCGGTTGGTGAAATGAGTGCACCAAATACCAAACATTGAATGAGTGGAATATCGATAGCCATCAACCGGAATACACCGAACAACAATGCACCTACAACAAAGGTTGAGATGATTACCCCAATGGTAGAGAAGATCATGATGGGTATGCGTTGCTGACGCAAGTCGTGCAAGCTGATGTGAATGGCACCGGCAAACAACAGGAAATTTAACATCGCTCCCATCAATACGTTAGAAAAATCGACACCCTCAACAAGTGTTGAAAGTTCTGTAAAAAGATACGGATACGTTTTACCCAGGGCCACCAGGGTAATAGAAGCAATCATGGCGATGATCATGATGCCGATCGTAGAAGGAAGTTTAAATATTCGAAGATTCAGGTACGAAAATAAAGCCGTGAGTACGATTAAGATTGAAAACGAGTAGTATAATTCCATAGGCAGATGAATCGATATTTAAAGGTAAAAAAAATGTTTAAACGATAGTATTTCGCTCCAAAATTGAAAATATCGCTGGTCGTTTTAGTTTTACTTTTAAATTGAATGTAATTTACGAGATGCCTAAAAAAATACATCTGCTTCTTGCAGATGACGATCCGGATGATCGTTTTTTCTTTGACAAGACATTAGGGCTATTGCCAATCCCGACTCGTCTTACAATGGTTGAGGATGGACAAAAACTCATGCGTTTTTTTTCTGAAAATTCAGAACAATTACCGGATGCTCTTTTTCTCGACCTAAATATGCCGCGAAAAAATGGCTCAGAGTGTCTGAAGGAAATTAAAGCCAACGATAAGCTAAAAGAACTTCCCGTCATCATATATTCTACCTCCCTCCATGAAGATATTGCAGAAGTGCTGTATAATGAAGGAGCGCATTATTACATTCGCAAGGGCGGCCTGGACGAACTCGAAGAAGCCCTTCACTATATTCTCACCTTAATGGTTGAGAAAAAATTTACCCGGCCTCCCAAGGATAAATTCATACTTAGCATTCTAAAGAAGTAGTTAAATACAAGTTGCCTTTGAGATGATTACCTTTCTAGTCTGGAAACAAACGTGTTGCTATTCCCTGTAACCACGTCTCGATTATTAATTTGATAAATACTTCAATGACCACTTTGGATTTTAAACAATTATTCGAACAATCTCCGGGATTGGTAGTAGTGATTGATACGGACTTTACAGTAGTGGCCGCATCAGAGGGTTTTCTGCAAGTCACCAAAACCAAAAGAGAAAATATTATTGGACGTGATATTTTTCATGCCTTCCCGAATAATCCTGGCGATATATCTGCCAATGGAGAGGCGGTAGCCCGCGATTCTTTTATCCGTGTGCTGACAACTAAGATGGCAGATTGTCTACCCATTGTAAAATACGATATTCCTAAACCGGAATCGGAAGGTGGCGGGTATGAACTTAAGTATTGGCAAACAACTAGCTCGCCTATGCTGGATGAGAATAATAATGTGAAATATATTATTCACCGTACTGAAGATGTTACAGAAAATAAGGATACTCATAACGCAGCTTGAGTTTGAGAAAAAAGCATTGAAACTGGTTGAAGACAGCGAAAAGCGATACAACATGATGCTTACTATTTCGCCACGAGATATTTCGCTGCCGCTCAACATGACGGCAAAGGCAGCCCCGCGAAGGCCTAATTGATTATTGGGTATCTTCACGGATTAGCAGTAACTTCTATCACACAACAAGCACACCACCCCAAAATGGAATCAACTAACGCCAAAGGTCAGGCAAAAATCAATAAACCACTCATTAAATCTGCCAACCTGTTTCCTGTTGTTGGCGTGGGCGCCTCCGCGGGAGGTCTCGATGCTTTTAAAAAATTGCTTAAAGCAATACCCGAAGATTCCGGCATGGCATACGTGTTAGTTCAACACTTAGACCCCAACCACCAAAGCCTGTTGCCTGAAATATTGCAAAAAGTTACGAGTATTCCTGTGCTGGAAATTACGGATGACATTAAAGTACAACCCAACCATATTTACGTAATACCCAGCAATAAAATGATGGTGGCAACGGATGGTATATTAGTACTAGCTCCTCGCCCCGAAAAAAATAAAAATGAACGCAACCTACCCATCGATCTTTTCTTCGCTTCATTAGCAGAAGTGCATCAAACGCACGCCATCGGGGTAGTTTTATCGGGCACCGCTGCCGATGGCACATTGGGGTTAAAAGCCATTAAAGATCATGGGGGTATCACCTTTGCGCAAGAAGAAACCACTGCTGAGTATGATGGCATGCCAAATAGTGCGGTGAACGCAGGCGTTGTAGACTTTATTCTTCCGCCTGAAGAGATGCCGCAAAAATTGCTGGACGTAACCCGTAAAATAGTAGTTAGTGACGAAGAACTGGAAAGCCTTCCACAGCATGATGAAAGTGTTTTCAAACAAATCCTTTCGCTTTTGCGCATTCGCAAGGGAGTCGACTTTACCCACTATAAACAAACCACGGTGCGCAGAAGGATACTGCGCAGAATGGTTGTAAACAAAAACGAAGAGCCTGGAGAATACCTGAAATTTTTAAGAGGAAATAATCCAGAACAAGATCTTTTGTATCAGGATATGCTGATACCGGTAACCTCTTTTTTTCGCGACAAAAAAGTTTTTGAGAATTTATGCAAGCATGTTTTTCCTGCCATTTTAAAAAATAAAGTGCCCGGTGAATTAACACGAATTTGGGTGGCTGGGTGCAGCACGGGCGAAGAAGTGTATTCTTTTGCTATGTGCTTTAAAGAATTTTTAGGAGAGCGTAATGAAAGAATACAAATCTTTGGTACCGACCTCAGCGAACCGGCTATAACAAAAGCGCGTAGCGGCATTTATGAAAAGACTGAATTAGATGGCGTATCTGCACAGCGGTTGCAGGAATTTTTCACAAAAACGAATGGCAATTATCAGATAAATAAAATCATCAGAGACATGTGCGTGTTTGCCCACCACAATTTTTTAAAAGACCCGCCCTTTGGCAAGATGGACTGTATAAGCTGCCGCAATGTACTCATTTACATGGAGGCTTATCTGCAAAAAAAGGCATTGACTACTTTTCATTATGCACTAAATCCCAAAGGATTTTTATTGCTGGGTAAATCAGAAACCACCGCAGGCATGCCAGACCTCTTTAGTTCTTTAGGCAAAACCGATAAATTATTTACCCGCAAAGATGTGCCCGGCAGGTTTGTTCAAGTTACAAGCCAACGAAGTGAACAAATTTTAAGCCGCGCAACTAGCCATTCTAAAACAGAAGCCATTCGCACGGACTTCCAAAAAACAGCCGATGATATTTTGCTTACCAAGTACACACCTGCTGGTGTAGTGGTAAACGAAGCAATGGATATTGTGCATTTCCGTGGCAACACAGGAAACTATTTAGAGCAAGCCCCCGGAAAACCAAGTCATAACTTAATGACGATGGCCAAATATGGTTTGGCTTTTGAGCTGCGCAACATTTTACACAAGGTAAAAACGGAAAAAAAATCGGTAGTAAAGGAAAATATTCCCCTTCAAATAAATGGCAGCCTCCGAAATATTTCCCTGGAAGCTATTGAGTTGCCCAACACGCTGGAGCCTTATTTTCTTGTACTGTTTCACGACAACAGTATAAACGATACAGAGGGATCAGCAATAAGTAACAAAAGAAAAACTTCTACTAAAACAAAGAAGGACGAAAAAGATGTTCGCATACAACTGTTGGAGCAGGAACTGGCACAGGCCCGCGAAGATATGCGGAGCATTACCGAAGACCAGGAAGCAGTAAACGAAGAGCTGCAAAGTGCCAACGAAGAATTGCTGAGTGGTAGCGAAGAACTACAAAGTTTGAATGAGGAACTGGAAACCAGCAAAGAAGAATTACAAAGCACCAATGAAGAACTAACGGTTTTAAACAACGAATTGCTTAGCCTTAACGAGCAGGTAACAGATGCAAGAAATTATTCCGAATCCATTGTAGCTACCCTATACCAACCGCTGCTAGTGCTGGATAAACACCTGCGTGTAAAAACAGCCAACAAATCTTTTTATAAAACATTTAATGTAAACGAACAGGAAACTGAAGGCATATTAATTTACGACCTGGGCAACCGGCAATGGAACATTCCTGAACTACGCACCTTGCTGGAAGAAGTATTGCCGCAGAAAACACAGGTTACCGATTTTGAAGTAACACACAAGTTTACCTCTATTGGCGAACGGACAATTTTATTGAATGCTCTTGAGATAAAAAGAGAGAGAAAAGAAGAGAAGCTTATCCTACTCTCTATTGAAGATGTTACCGAACAAAGGCTTTCTCAACTTAAAGAAAAAAAATCCTTAAGTCGGTTTCACAACATGTTGCTGCAAACACCCGTACCCATTTCTATTTTTCGTGGAAGCACGTACGTAGTTGAACTCGTGAACGATGCGGGTTTAGGATTATTAGTTAAAGACAAGAGCTTTATAGGCAAACTACTTTTTGAAGCGATGCCTGAATTGGAAAATACTATAAAAGGAATTTTTGATAATATAATGGAAACTGGCATTCCTTTTATTGTCAATGAAATGGAAGCAACGCTGTTTAGAAACGGCAGAAATGAAACCGGCTGGTTTAATGTAAATTACCAACCCATCCGCGAAGATGATAACACCATTTCCGGCATCTTAGCCGCAGCCAATGAAGTAACCGACCAGGTACTAGCTCGCAGAAAAATTGCAGATAGCGAAAAGCGCTACAACATGATGTTGATGAAATCGCCTTTTGCCTTTGCCATATTGAAAGGAAAAGACATGGTGTTGGCTATGGCTAATGACAGTATTAAAGAAATGTGGGGCAAAGGAAATGAGATAGAAGGCAAACCATTGATTGAGGTTTTGCCGGAGCTAAAAGGACAGGGATTT
>JANODK010000204.1:0-14903 GCA_031412655.1 Chryseolinea sp. | reverse complement strand
TATAAATAGGCAGCACTGGCTGCCAAGATGGGTATGATCAGATTGAAGGCAAAAATCTTGATGAATATCTCAACAAAATGAACAACACCATTAGCCCAAATATCGGATTTGGCAAAGTTCCATTGAAGAACCGTAACGTTCATATACACCAGGGGCGCTGATAACACAAGAAGAAAAGAAAATGACATGAGCAGGAGGATCATTTGCATTCCCATTACTTGACCAAAGTTTGCTGTTGCCAGGGTCCACGCGTTTGAGATGCCGTTGAAGAAATTACCTTTTTCTATTAGTTGAGAAAATGCCATCAAAAGAATGATCGCGAAACTTAATAATATTAGTAACGTTCCCCAGTTCTCTAAAAAATAGAACGCCATGTAAATCAGAGAAATCACAACGATCGTTTGCAGAATTGTCCTGGGAACAAAATATACAGGAGAAGTCTTTTTTGAGTCACTCTCGATTATTACAAGAACACGGTATACAATGAGTGCACTTCCAATTGTGTTGGTGAAAACAAATAACAAGGACGGGGTTCTCAAAGCATAGAATAGATCCTTTAAAAAGTAAAACCACCAATCGAATGGAAGACGGACATTTCCTGAATCCGTGAAGACAAAGTCAACCGTTGTAAGCATCAGCGTGATTCCAAATATCCAGGGGAGAAGTTTATTTGAATACTTTTTGTAGAAGAGAAACGAGTCTTTAATAATCTCAGCATTGTTTTTTATACGATTATAATATACTGCTTCAATTGTACTGGCAGGGAGTCGTACTTCTACCAGCGGAACATCAAAACCTTTTCGCGATTTTAACCATGGATAAACTACAAAATAACCAAGGATAGAAATGGCGGAAAGCAATATGAGTAACAGCCTCAGGAAATCTGGCATTTCGGTGTAACGGGTCAGGAAACTCTCAATGATGCCGGCAAGAACAAAAATGGGTGATATGCCAAGCATGAGTTTTAAGGAACGCATCGCAGAGATTTGAAAGGCCTGCAAGCGAGAGTAGGTTCCGGGAAAAACCAAGCCACTGCCTAATGTAAGGCCTGCGCCACCTGCCAGAATGATCGAGGATATTTCAAATGTACCATGCAGCCAAATGCTTAGGGCCGATTCGGCAAATAGGCCTCGCTCTATGAAGAAGAACTGGAAGCATCCAACCATAATTCCATTATACAACAAAATGGCGAGCGTGCCTATAGACAAAAATATTCCAAATACATACGTACGAAAAGCAACCATCAGGTTATTCAGCGTAATTCCTAAAAACATGTCTACCTGATGACCTTTTTTGTATACCGCCATAGGATCACCTTTAGCGATATTCTCCTTCGTCATCGTAACATAACTTTCACCCAGAATACTACTGGTAAATTGAGGATCCTTCATGGAGGAGAATATTCCAATGGCGGCCGAAAGGAGGAATACAAAGAGAGATATCAAAAGTTGCCTTTTGCAGTGAATTACAATTTGAGGAAGTTCATCAAGCCAGAATAACTTAAAATGGCTCTTCCTTTCCTTTTGATGACTGTATATGATAGAAAAATATTCGCGTGCAATTTTGTTCAGGTAAACCCGAACAGACCTATTTTGATAGTAGGTTCGGGAGTATGAAAGATCATCCACAACCTGAATGAAAAGATTACTAAGTTTTTCAGGGTTTCTTGTAGGTTCGTTCAGAAGAGTTTCTGATTCGAGCCACTTTTCTTTATTTTGAGCAATGAAACGGGTTTCCTTCATGAATCGGTGAAAATATTGTTTTAGAATTACAAAATGAAAAACATAGAGATTAAAACCACACAAAATGTTGTGTTGCAGTATGAACTGGCTGATTTCAGGGACAGGCTTATGGCTTTTTTCATTGATCTTGTTTGTTTGGGCATTGCATTGGTAATACTTGCTATGATCGGCTTTAGTCTCTTCGGTTTCTCAGGAACAACGGAAGTAGTATTTACCATTTTTTTAAGCTGTGTGTTTATTTTTTATTCCCTGGTATTAGAGGTTAATAATAAGGGACAAAGCCTTGGGAAGATGGCCATGCGAATTCGGGTAATAAAGACTGCGGGAGGTCAAGCAACATTTTCAGACTATGCTGCGCGGTGGGTTTTTCGGATGATTGATATTTATTTCTCATTAGGAGGAGTTGCTTCTATACTAATAGCATCCTCTGCAAAGGCCCAACGTATTGGGGATATTGTAGCCAACACAGCTGTTGTAAAGTTGGTGCCCAAAATGAATTTAGACCTTAGTGATTTGCTGGCCTTGTATGCACAGGACTCATACAAACCAACATACCTTATGGCCAAGCAATTGGTAGAAGAAGATGTTCTGCTTATTAAGAATGCATTGGATCGTCACCGTCAATTTAACAACGAGGCACATCAAGAATCCCTGGAACTTTTAACGGAACGAATTAAGCAGATCCTTCAACTTGAAAGTATTCATAGTGATAAGAGGTTCTTTTTGCAAACTGTGCTTAATGATTACGTTGTACTTACCCGATAATCCATTGAGAACAATTGCCTAAATTATTACTGACATGGTCAGATTTTGTTCCAGAAACATTCCATTGGCGAAATATTTATTCCTTATCTTGAACGCTTTATTATTTTTCACCAACCGAACACTTAAATAAGATTTACTGATGGAGACAAACGTTGCTTTAGATTCCGAGCTATTAGAGGACAATGGTAAGATTGAAATTGAATTGATCGATTTCCCAAAGTTTGTCCTTCTCTATTTTTTATCCTTCGGACTTTATGGCGTTTGGTGGATGTATACATCATGGCGATTATTTAAGGAAAAGGAATCCCTTGATATTATGCCTGCCGCCAGAGCTATTTTCTCGATTTTCTTTCTGTATAGCCTGTTTGAAAAAATTCAAAACTTTGCCAAGTCTAACGGATGGTTGAAAAGCTATTCTAGCGGAGCACTGTTTGCCGGGTTCGTGATCGTAAGTATTCTTTCAAGACTTCCTGATCCATTTTGGCTGGTCGCCCTTATGGCTTTCATTTTTTTTATTCAGCCCGTCACCGCCTTTAATTTCGCTATTGAAAACTCAAGTCGTTACAAAGCAAAAAATACCGGTGGTCTTACCGGTGGACAAATCGCAATCGCCATCATCGGTGGAATTTTGTGGATTGTCATTTTACTAGGACTGTTCTATAATCCCGAAGAATATTGAACAGGTTCAGGTAACTAAAACAAAACTGACCGCAATGTTGCCAATGACAATCAGACTATTTAAGACGTTTTCAAGCCTTACCTAACATTTTCCGTGATTTCCTACTAAATAGTAGAACATATACGAAACTCCTTCGTATATATGCTCTACAATCTAGTAACATACATCATGATCGAAACAAAATTAGGTGAATTTGAAGAGGTGATCTTACTGCTGGTAGGAATACTTGGAGAAGAGGCTTACGCTTTCAACATCGCCCAGGAATTTGAATCACAGACCGATCGCGCTGTGTCCATTGGAGCGGTTCATTCTACCCTCACCCGCTTAGAAGAGAAAGGATTTTTAAAATCCGAAATGGGTGATTCAACGGCTGAACGAGGTGGAAGAAGAAAACGAATTTACACCATCACTGCTTACGGACGTAAAACATTAGTAGCTGCGCGCGATTTCAAAGTATCGCTATGGAATCAGTTTCCTGATTTTGCAACAGGTAAATTAAATTTAGATATCATCTAGTTTCAGTTTAAGGTATCACGTCACCGGAACCCTGGAACGTTGAACTTTCAACTTGGAACTTTGAACTCGAAACAATAACACTCCTTGAAAAAAGATCATCAACCTACCCCTCCCCGCCTAGCGGACAAGCTATTGAATTCATTTCTTCGAATGGACCTGGCTGAAGAAGTGAGCGGAGATTTGGAAGAGAGTTTTTATGTAACGCTAAAGAAAAAATCACTGTCAAAGGCGCGGTTAAATTACTGGTATCAGGTTATTCACTACATACGTCCTTTTGCTATACGAAAAACAAAACACCACTATTCAAACCATCTTGATATGCTTCAAAACTATTTTAAAATCGGTTGGAGAAATTTATCCAAACAGAAAATGTATTCTTCTATTAAGATAGGAGGTTTTGCATTAGGCATCGCTGCTTGTTTGCTGATTGCTTTGTTTATCAAAGACGAACTTAGTTATGATCTTCACTATACGGATGGTGATCGAATTTATAGAGTAGTAATAGCATATGACTTCAAAGGTGATAAAGGAAAAGACGTTTGGTTTCAAGCACCTTTTGCCAAGGCATTAAAAGATGACTATGCTGAAATTGAAAAGGTAGGTCGTTATAATTCAAGTGAACTTTTTGGTGCGGGCAGCAATCAGATCAGACGCGCTGACGAAACTGAGAACACTTTTGAAGAAGGATTTGTGTATGCCGATCAGGAGCTGTTGGAAATACTTCAAGTACCTATGGTGTATGGAAATCTTAAGCATTGTCTGGATGAACCACATACTATTGTTATCACTAAAAGCAAGGCCGACAAGTATTTTCCAGGTGAAAACCCTGTTGGCAAGTTAATGGTGAGAAACAACGATAACGCTAATCCATTTAAGATTGGCGGAGTGATTCAAGACTTTCCAGCCAACTCCCACTTGCATTATGATTTCATTATGACCATGAAAGGAGTTGAATTTTGGGATGGTGAACAAGCATTCTGGGGTGCGACCAACTACCCAACGTATATTTCACTCAGACCCGGAACCGATGCTGCTCAACTGGAAAAAAAACTTTCAAAAATTATTGAAAAATATATGCTCCCTCATTGGCTTAACCAGGGGATGGCAGATGCAAAAGAAGCTGCTAAAAATGCATGGTTTGAGCTACAACCTGTTAAAGACATCTACCTGCGATCAGATGGAATTGCTGATCCGGTATCGCATGGTGATATCCGTTTTGTCTGGCTGTTCGGTGCAATTGCTGTGTTTATTCTGGTGATCGCGTGCATCAACTTTATTAATCTTTCTACTGCCAAGTCGGCCAACCGTGCGAAAGAAGTGGGTCTACGAAAAACAGTTGGTTCTAATCGCAGCAGTATCATCAATCAGTTTTTAACTGAGTCGTTAGTATTTAGTGTTTTGTCATTTGCCTTAGGACTTGTACTTGCGTCATTGCTTCTACCCTTCTTTAATGTGCTTGCGGCAAAGTCTTTAATCTTCCCCTGGCACGAATGGCAGTTGTATCCAGTCATTGTTATAGCAGTGATTGCAATCGGAATACTCGCAGGACTTTATCCCGCTTTTTATCTTTCTGCATTCAAACCCGCTAATGTGCTGAAAGGAAATGTGAGCCGAGGAAGTAAAAATTCAACAACACGGAGCATGCTCGTTGTATTTCAATTCACCACTTCTATTACTCTTATTATTGCCACGTTCATTATCTATCGCCAGGTAGAATACATATTGAATAAGAAAGTTGGTTTTGATAAAGATCAAGTTTTAGTAATACAAGGAACAAGCACACTGGATAAACAGATTAAGACCTTCAAGAACGAGCTGACTAAGCTGTCCGCGGTAAAGAGCGTCACCATCAGTGATTACCTCCCGATTAAAGGCACAAAACGAAATGGAAATGGTTTCTTTAAAGAAGGAGGAAGTAAAACAGATCAAGCAGTAGGTGGTCAAATGTGGCGCATTGATTACGACTATATTAAAACGATGGGGATGAAGCTTGTTGATGGAAGAAATTTCTCCGAAGACATGCGCACTGATTCAACCTCTATCATTATTAATCAGGCCATGGCAAAGGAACTTGGCTTAAAGGATCCGGTCGGCCAGCGTATTATGAACTGGCAAGTATACAATGTAATAGGTGTTGTAGAAAATTTTCACTTTGAATCGTTGCGCGATGAGATAAGGCCACTGGGGATGATACTCGGTGACGATTCGAATATCATATCGGTTAAAATTAGTTCAACAGAGATGTCATCGGTTCTCGCCTCGATTGAATCTATCTGGAAAAATTTTTCTCCCAATCAACCTATCCGGTATTCTTTCCTGGATGAAAGTTATGCCCGCATGTATGACGATGTGCAACGCATGGGAAGAATATTTATCAGTGCCGCAGTGCTAGCCATTATTGTTGCCTGTCTTGGTTTGTTCGCTTTGTCAGCTTTTATGGTGGAGCAACGCAGCAAGGAGATCAGTATTCGCTTAGTACTGGGTGCTTCTCTAAAAAGTATCTTCAGTTTGCTCACGCTTAACTTTTTAAAATTAGTTCTTATCTCTATCGTGATTGCTGCACCTATCGCGTGGTATGTAATGAATCAATGGCTTCAGGATTTTACCTATCGCACAGAAATAACATGGGATGTATTTGTGCTGGCTGGCGTTATTGGAGTGCTCATCGCAGTGCTTACGATTAGTTATCAATCCATTAAAGCCGGGTTGATTAGACCTGCGGAGAATTTAAAGATGGAATAAGGGAAGAACGAGGTAAAAGGAACAAAGTACGAGGTTGGATAGTGCAATGGGATAAGCCAACAAAATTAACGTCAGATTCAATACGTGAAAAGAGATAAAGCCATACCACCCAAACTCGCTCAACGCCTGCTGCTACGTTTCCTTCGAAGCGACCTGGCAGAAGAAGTGCAGGGCGATTTGGATGAGAACTTTTATAAAACGTTGAATAAAAAATCATTATTAAAAGCAAAACTGAATTACTGGTATCAGGTCTTCAACTACGCCAGACCCTTTGCCATACGAAAATCAAAACGATTGCAACAGTTTAAACCATTCTTTATGTATCGACATACCATCACCCTTGCATTCCGCAATTACATGCGTTACAAAAGTTCTTTCTTCATCAACCTCACAGGTCTTTCAACAGGGCTAGCATGTGCGATGTTGATTTACTTATGGGTTACAGATGAATGGAGTTATGATAAATTTCATGCGAGTAGTGACAGGTTATATCAGGTAATGGCCAATCACAATAAGCCAGAAGGAATTTCTACTGTAAATGCTACGCCAGGACTTTTAGCAGATGCGTTACGTGATGAGATTACCGGTGTTGAAGATGCTGCCTGTGCATCTGGTGGAAATATTCTGAGGTTCTCCCTAAAGGCCAGGGACAATCGGTTAAAGAGTTATGGACAATTTGGAAGCGAAGATTTCTTCAAACTATTTTCATATCAAGTCCTTCAAGGAAGTCCGAAGTTAAATGATAAAGATGCGATCGTCATTTCTGAATCACTTGCTCAACGACTATTTGGTACTGCTGATGGAGTTTTAGGGAAACCAGTTGATTGGGAGATCATGGGACTTAAACATCAGTGTTTTGTTTCGGGCATCTTTAAGGACGTTCCGGTTAACTCATCCATCCAATTTGACTTCGTTCTTTCGTTCAAATATTTTAAAGAGAACATTGTTCAATATCCAGGTTGGGATAATAACTACGCTACTACTTATGTACGATTGAAAGAAGGCGTAAACGTTGATGCATTCAATGCTCAGATTGTAAACTTCATGAAGACCAAACAAGAAGACTCCAACATCACTTTATTCCTTCAACGTTATTCAGAACGGTATCTGTTTGGTAACTATGAAAATGGATTAGTTAGTGGTGGAAGAATCTCATATGTAAAATTGTTTTCAATCATTGCCGTTTTTATTCTTGCCATTGCCTGCATCAACTTCATGAACTTGTCAACCGCGCGGGCTTCAAGGCGTTTAAAAGAAGTTGGAATTAAGAAGGCCATTGGCGCGAATAGAAGCTTATTGATTTCTCAATACTTAGGGGAGTCCATCATCATATCGATTCTCGCTCTTTTTGTAGCAGTCGCGTTAGTTGCCATACTGCTTCCACAATTTAATCTGATTACAGGTAAGCATCTACTACTTTCATTCGATAGAAATATAATTCTATCGGCAATAGGACTCGCACTTGTCACCGGAATACTTGCGGGTAGTTACCCTGCATTATATCTCTCTGGTTTTAATCCTGCAGAAGTATTGAAAGGAAAACTAAACACCGCTATCGGTGAACTTATTGCAAGGAAGGGCCTGGTAATATTTCAATTCTCTTTATCCGTTATTCTTATTGTTGCTGTATTTATTGTGTATCAACAAATTGAATTTGTACAGACCAAGAATTTGGGATACACACGAGACCATATTATCTACATTGAGAAAGAAGGCAAGGTGGCAGAAAATATAGAGACGTTCATAAACGAAGTAAAGAAACTTCCGGGTGTTACGAATGCAGCCCCTACTACGTTCAAGGTTGCCGATGGTGGTTATACGTATGGCATTACCTGGGAAGGTAATGAAGAATACAACATTCAATTTCATGAGATCGATGCAGGATATGATGCTACTGAATTGTTAGGCTTTCAAGTCACATCAGGTCGTAGTTTCTCCAACACATTTCCATCCGACAGCAGTGCAATTCTCTTTAATGAAAAAGCCATTCAAATGATGGGACTAAAAGATCCAATAGGCAAAAAAGTAAAACACTATTCAGGCGAGCGCACCATCGTTGGGATATTAAAAGACTTTCAATTCGAATCGCTCTATGAACCGATTAAACCTGTATGCGTTTTATTCAATCCTCAACAATCTCTTTTTGTAATGATTAAACTGGAGGCAGGAAAAGAACAGGAGTCTATCGCATCACTACAAAACTTCTATGCTTCCTTTAATCCCGGCTTTTCATTCGATTATAAGTTTATAGATGAAGATTATCAAAACTTATATTCGTCTGAGCAACGGGTATCTATATTATCTCGATACTTTGCCGGATTGGCCATTGTTATTTCATGTTTAGGATTATTCGCATTGGCTGCCTTTACAACCGAAAGAAGATTAAAAGAAATCGGTATTCGAAAAGTATTAGGCTCAAGTGAGTGGCGAATTATCTATTTGCTATCAAGCGATTTTACCAAAATGGTTCTGGTGGCAATCTTACTTGCTTTGCCTGTGAGCTATCAGCTGTCTTCCTACTGGTTAGAGAATTTTTCAGAACACATTGAATTAAAATGGTGGTACTTCGTTGGAGCTGGTTTCATCGCTCTACTTATTGCGTGGCTTACAGTTGGTCTCCAAACATTTAAGGCAGCAAAGGTTAATCCAACGCAATATTTGAAATCAGAATAACTGAACTTATAAGACCAAGTATCAATGATCATTAAACCTCCAAAACTCGCCCAGCGCTTTTTGCATCGCTTCCTTCGAAACGAGCTTTTAGAAGAAGTGCAAGGTGATCTGGATGAACAGTTCTATTCAACTCTTAAAAACAAATCTGCTCTTAGGGCAAAACTTGCTTACTGGTATGAGGTAGCAAATTACCTACGCCCCTTTGCCATTCGAAAATCAAGACTACACTATCATCTAAATGAATTTGATATGTTCAGCAATTATTTTAAAGTCGGAATCAGAAACATTCTGAAGTATAAGACATTTTCATTCATTAACATCTTCGGTCTGGCTGTTGCCATGTCGGTTTGTATGTTGATCATCCTGATGCTGGCCGATCAGGATCGATATGATCAGTTCCATGAAAAGAAGGATCGCGTTTATCGAATATTATCCGACCAGGAAGGATCTCGTCAACCGTATGCCACGTCACCTTACCCGTTGGCGCATGCATTGAAAGCGGACTACCCTATTATAGAGGAAGCGACTAATCTTACACCGGGTGTTGGTGGCGATGTTTCCTATCAAAAGAATGTAACGGAAATGCGCGGCTACTTTGCCGAGCCATCGTTCTTTTCCATCTTCAGTTTCGATCTCGAAGAAGGTGATAAGTACACGGCACTCTCCTCCCCTTTCTCGATGGTGATTAGTCGTGAGGTGGCTACTAAACTTTTTGGTAATGAACCAGCCGTTGGCAAGGTGGTTGATTTTGCTGATCGGCAATTAGCTTTCCCTATAGCGGTTGATGGTGTTTCTATAGCTCCATCACCCTGGGGGAGTTTTACCATCACGGGCGTAATCGATGAATCCAACTATGTATCGCATTTAACATTTGATGTGCTGGTATCTTCTGCTACACGTGAGTCGTTTGTGGCCGACAAGAAGACAGATGATTTGAGTAACAATTGGGAATATTGCTTTCGCACCTATACGTTTGTGCTTTTAGACGAGGATAAAAATACAGAAGACTTACAAGCAGCGTTGAATGATCTGGTAGTTCGCAAATATGCCAACCTAAAGTCTGACTTAACGAAAGGTTTTAAACTGCAACCTCAAGCCTTAGGAGATGTAGCCTTAGGTCTTACCGGAAACGATACGAATACGCGCATGCCCTTGATTGGGTATTACTTTTTGTGGGCGCTGGCGCTTGTCATTATGCTATCGGCTTGTCTGAACTATACTAACCTTTCCATTGCGCGTGCACTTACGCGTGCAAAAGAAATTGGTGTGCGCAAAGTGACGGGTGCCTTTCGAAAGAATCTCATCTTCCAGTTTTTAAGTGAGTCTGTTATTACGGCAATGATTTCCCTGGCCATGGCGTTTGTACTCTTGCTTTTTCTGGTGCCGGCATTTAAAGGACTGTGGGTGAATCAGTATTTGAACTTTGAACTTCCTATGGTGCCTTCGGTGTATTTGATGTTTACAGGATTCGCTTTGCTGATTGGTATTGTAGCCGGTTTATATCCGGCATTGTATTTATCAAAGTACCAACCGATAAAAGTGTTGAAGAATTTACATGCAGTAGCACCCGGAACGTTGGGCATGCGTAAAGTGCTGGGCATCTCTCAGTTTGTGATCTCCTTGTTTTTTATCACCACTTCCATTTTGATTTACAATCAGTTCAAACATTTCCTTGCGTTTGATTATGGATTTAACACCAGCAGCGTGGTGAATATAGAATTGCAGGGAATCGATTATCAGAAAGTGGCGAATGAATTACAGAGCGTGCCAGGTGTTACTTCTATTTCAGCGTGTGATGTCATCCCTGCGGGCGGCAGAAGCAATGGAAATGAAATGCGGAAACTGGGAAGCAAAGATGAATACTTCGGCAACGACCTCTTGATTGCGGATGAACATTTTATGGACAACCTCGGCATTAAAGTAATTGCCGGCAGAAATGTATTGGCGCAAGAGCCCGATCAAAATGTTGTGGTGAATGAAGCCATGGTAAAGAAGTTAGGCTTTACACTTCCATCGGAAGTGATTGGCGAGATGGTGGAGACGAAGTGGGGCAACGAACAGTTTAAGATTGTAGGCGTGGTGAAGGACTTTCGCTACCGGTTGTTAATCAATGAGGATGAGATTAAACCTTTAATGGTACAGAATCGACCTGACAACTTTGAATACCTCAATGTAAAGTTAAGTTCAACGGATTTGATGCTGACGATGGCGAATCTTGAACGCCAGTGGAAGAAGATCGACCCTGCCCATTCATTTAAGTATGAATTCTATGATGAACAATTGCAGGCCACACACCACGGTATTTTTGATGTAGTTTCTATTCTTGGATTCATTTCTATTCTGGCCATCATCATTGCGTGTTTAGGTTTGCTGGGCATGGCAACCTATACGGCAGAGCGCAAAACCAAAGAAGTAGGCATTCGAAAAATACTGGGCGCAAGAGACTGGAGTATTGCCTTGTTGTTGTCGAAAGGATTTTTGAAGATGTTGCTGATCTCCATTGTCATTGGTGCACCGTTAAGTTATTTCGTAAACAACCTCTGGCTTCAGGAATTCCCTAACCGGGTGGAATTTGGCTGGACTACGGTTTTAATAGGCATGTCTGTACTTCTTGTTCTGGGCATACTTACGATTGGTTCGCAGACGTTGAGGGCTTCAAAAAGTAATCCGGTGGATTCGTTAAAGATGGACTAGGAAGAAGGAACGAGGTACAAGGGGGCAAGCCATTTGTCTTCGCTCGAGTGCATTCATCTTCCTTTTTAATAACTGCCTGTTTCCCTGTTTGTTTTTGTTTGCCACCAAGACACAAGGACACGAAGCAAACACAAAATTTAACTATAACCCGTCATTCAACATCGTGGTTATTATCTTCTCTTCATCTATTACTTTGTATCGTATTATTGTATGGACGTTTTTATCGAACCAGTTAATCTTGACACATATCCACAACTGTTTACCTGTAGGCTTATGTGACAACGTAAACGTGTTGTTCTCCTTTTTAAAATAATGCCAGGTCTTGTCATCAATTAAAACAATTTTTTCTGCGTAATCTGACTGAACTTTCAACGTTATCTCATTACCTCGGCCAAGATTTTTTGAGTACGGAAGTTGAGCAGCATTAATTGGGAAATCATTAGAGAATGTTTCAATAAACACTTTTACTTTTCCTGAAATTGCATCGTTGTAAACCTCAACAGGATTGAAACCCAGTTTAAAAAAGGTCTCATCCAGATAGGGTAATTTTTCATATTGAGCAAGTGTTAAGGAATCACCGGTCAATTGCCAATTAGATTGCTCCGGAAGATGAGTAAAAATAAATGCCTCAGGAGCTACATTAAACCAATACGAATCAAATTTTGTCGTGCTAACTAATTTACCTTTCACGTTTGTTCCATACCCATTGGCCCACGTTGCATCAAATAATCGCCATTCGTTATCGATCTTTATTGCATTCCATGCGTGGTCGGTTTCCTTAAACGTATCACCTACATTGTAGCCATAACCTTTCGCGTAGCCGATTACCTTTTCTGCTTCCAGTCCTGCTGCGTCACATAACGCTTTCAAGATATTACCATATCCATCGCAAACCGCTTTTTTATTTCGCAAAACATTTTCCGCTGAGTAATCAGTATAATCTCCAGAATTGAAAGCTTTGTCGTCATATTTAAGGTGTGATGCAACCCACGTAAATAATACTCTTGCTTTCTCAATGTCTGTCTTCGCAGGTTTAATAAGGTATTGAGCAAGGGTTGAGACAGTAACTTCATATCGCTTTGGTGTCTTCCTTGCATATTCGTCAAGCGCATAAAACTCGTCTGGCTTTAAAGTCTTTGGGATTTTCTTCCTGGCTTTCTGATGTACTATAGAATCAGGCGATGGAGATGTCGACAAACTATCAAGGCTGTTCCCTTCATTGGGAGATTGTATCAATCCGGAAACGAAAGTCTTGAAGTCTGCATTCGTATTATATAGAATGTAAGATGCGGCCGCAACGATGGATAGTAAAATGGATATGGCGAGTAGTCGTCTCATCATGAAGCTAACAATTAAATATTTCCTATGTCCCTTTATTGTTGGTGGCTAAGGTAAGTGTACGCATTAAATTATCCAACAGATTACAATTGGTTTGCAGGCATTGAGAGCATTAAAAGTAATCCGGTGGATTCGCTTAAGATGGAGTAGATTTATAGATCCACGCAACCAAAAAGAAGATTACAATCCCAAACATAGTTATCGCGCCAACACCAGCAATTAGATTCAAGATCATTACTCTACCGGCAGAACTGTATTCTCCTGCATACTCTTCATTCTTTATCTTTTCAATCTTCTTCCTATCTCGATGCCACACATAAAGACACAGCCATCCAATTCCCGAGAATATAATCTCAATCAATATGTATCCAAGTATCTCCATTTCTTTATTGGTCGGAATCACCATCTCGGCCACTATAAAAACTCCTAATCATTAAATTTGTCGAACAATTTCGGGCAAATCTTTTTCATACTCTCTGGATTACCCTCCTGCCAGGTAAAATCAAACTGCGGATAGGCGCCTTCTTTTGTTTTAAAGTTATCATTGTCAATATAGTCGTATAGATCCTTTCCAGTTTTATGTTTAAAGGCGTCTAAAGCAACGTACCAGAAACTTTCAAAGTCATAAAATTCAGCGCCTTTAACAACTTCATTTATCAGGTAGTCTGGATTTTCTTTTGCTTTATAATAAGTATCCTTTCCTCTGGAAATAACCAAGCACCTAAAATATTCAAAGCCGTCATCAGAACATCCTCCATTCATAATGTAACCAGCACACCACATTTCTGAAGTATACGTATGGTAAAGTAAATAGTTAGTTCTCAAACGAAAACCGATGATTTCGTTAGGTGAGAGCTTTTTAATTTCAGATATCAAATAGTGTTCCTGATCGTCTTGATTTTTAGTTGACTTAAGCGACTTATCAATAATTTGCCAATATTTTTCCTCATCCAGCATCTCAGCACTCTCAACAAGTTGCGTTGTGTCACCATTGATTTTTGATGATTCGTCTTTGTTTTCTGTTTTACCGAAAAGTTTGTCAAATAGTCCCATGTCTTTTGAATTTGAATTTGTGCAATTTATTAATATCAAAATCGGTATTAACGTCTTTATGTAATTCTCGAATCTATAATACAGCATATGTTTTATAGATTTTCTTGCGTGACGTTGTCCTCCTTGTTTCCTTTGAGAATTGGTAAATTAAATCCGATTATCAATCCAATTAACACTATAATACCTGGGCTTAGGTCAACATTGTTAAAATAGTAATCTAATGTGTCCAAGGCAACGAAAAAAAGAATAACAAATAAAGTTCCTACAGCCACGGATATCAACGAGCAACGAACGAATACTTTTTTTTCAAGTCTATTTATCATTAACAGGTTAAACGTGCCAAAGATGATCGTTGTCACCACATAAAGGAGGAGAACAGTGACCATGAACTGATCAAGTGATTGACTGGATGTCAGGAAGCTGTATTGATTTATATATAATTCTGCCAGGATTGTCCCAATAAGAATCTCTATCACAATAAAAGTCAACGTTATCATCAATGTTCTACTAGTCATATCTTTCTTGCACAATGTCATACAGTCGAGTCACCCAAGGGAGTCTCACCCTTAGGTTCTCACGGAACCGTACGTGAAAGTCTCCCTTCATACGGCTCTTCCTGTTTAATCACAAGATAAGTAATCCAATATGGAGCACCAATCTATGGACGTACCAATTTCCAATGCGCAAATAAGTCCGGGCGA